>JBFJXU010000084.1:0-8172 GCA_041622975.1 Thermoplasmatota archaeon | reverse complement strand
TTGTGAATGGCAATCATGTCATCCACGGCTTCCCGTGTAGCCAAGCCACCGGGTTCACGGGCGCGCGTAATGACCGTCTCCTGCCCCTTCGATTCAATCTTGTCTTGGAACCGTTCGTACATGTCGAGCATGTGGCTGCGGTCCTCGTCGTGGGTCCATAGTTCCTTCTGTGGCAGGTTGATTTCAACGGTACCAATCACGTACTCCGTCTTGGGAATGAAAGACGCGAATACGGCGGTACCAATCACGAGGACCACGATCGTGACCGCCTTCTTGCGGCCAAAGAACTCCGCCACACCGCCAATGATAACGCTGGGACGAAACACTTCCCCAGACTCGTTGCGCACACTCAATTGCAACATGGCAGGGAGGAATGTAATGCTCAGAATGAAGATGCTCAGGATGCCGAGAATCGTTGCCGTGCCAATCTCCACAATCATCGGGCTCGTGCTGCTGATCATGACCGCGAAACCGCTGATTGTGGTGAGGGTGCTGATCATCAAGGCCACGGCCCCGCGCCGGCCGATGAGGTCGAATGCCTCGTCACTGCTGGCCGCCTCTGCCCGCTCCACCCCGAACTCATTGATGATATGAATCACGTAATCCACACCTACCCCTAACAGAAGGGGGAACATGGCCATAGAAACGAAACCGATGGAAACGCCGCCCAGGGTCATGCCAGCCAGAGTCCAAAGGAGGATGAGGCCTACAGTGAGCACGCCGATGGCGGCTCGTTTGGCGTTGCGGAACAAGGCAAGCAACGTGATTGCCAGGAAGGCAAAGACGGCGGTAATGAAGACCTGGGATTCCTTGGCCACTTGCTCGTCGATGCGGTAAATCCAGGACTGGACACCCCAGGAGTCGAAGTATTGGTCCTCCCACACATCCACCGTTTTGACGACACCCGATTCACCCGCCTCGCCGACGGCCATCTGACGGTAGTCCTCGATGATTTCGTTGATGAGGCCACCCGTTTCCTTCTTGGATAATTGGGAGGCATCCGGGTCGTAGATGATGAACATGACCGCCGCTTGGAAATCGTCGCTGCGGTACAGTGCAATGGCGCCCGTGGAGTCTGCTGCGGAGAGAAGTTCTTGTGCCGTATCGTGTTGGGCTTGGTCGGGAGCAAGGGCAAAATCGCCACCGGGGAACTGCTTGTAGATCAGTTTCTCGAAGTAGGGGAGGCTGGTGTGGCTGAGCACCTTGTCAAGGCCATCGGGGTGCTCCCCAGACTTGGTGCGCTCCACGAACTCCGATTTGACGAATGCGAACAACTCCTCCTGGGCTCGCAACGCCTCCATGCTGGTGACGTTGGTAACCGGCACCATGGGGCAGTCGGGCCGTTGCTGGGTACACCTTGGGTCATCGGCATCGGGCGCCGTTGCGCCCTCTTTGAGTTCGAAGTAGACAATCTCCGAATTGACGCCAGCCACGTCCTCCCTGAGTTCGCGGAAGAAGTTGGCTTGCTCGTCGTGGGTGGCAAAGTAACCGGACTGGATGTCGGTCTCCACGTTGGGTTCGACCGTGACCAGCGTGACAATACTGCCAAGGGTGACCAGCGCCACGATGGCAAGGACCCGCGCGGGGCGCCGCGCCGATGCCCGCATGGTGTTTGCAAGGAAGTCCTGTACACGGTCACCCACTGCCATAGTGGACGGGGATTTTGGCAGGGGACTTGAAGGTGGCTACTGGCCGCTACCGACCACGAGTGGCGCTGAGGCTACGGCTAGCAAGTAGCCAACAGCCGACTTAGGGTGGAGCCTACTCGGTGCAGGGCCGGGTGTACGCTAACCGCAGGCGGCGGAGCCGGATGGCGTCAGCGCACAACCGGTCCAAGTGATTCCGAGGTGCCGAGTCTATTCGGCGCCGAAGAAACCACGCAGGACCGGGTGCATGCCGAGGGCAGACGGCGGAGCCGGATGGCGTCGGCGCACAGCCGGTTCGAGGGGCGACGCGGGGTCGAGTTTACTCGGCCCCGAAGAAGCCCCGAAGAACCGGGTGCATCTCCATTGCCTGCTCTTTGGCGACCTGCTCGTAGGTACGCATGAGGATACCCACACACAGCAGCAACCCTGTACCGGATGCTTGCCCGACGGTGCCGATCATGTCTGCGATGGCGGCCAGGGCACCCACGGTTGCACCACCGATGACGGTGATGGTGGGAATGTAGCGGCCCAGGATCTTCTGGAGGACGCGGGGGTCGCGGCGGAAGCCAGGAATTTGCATGCCGCTGGCTTCGATTTGCTTGGCAACCTTCTCGGGGCCCATGTTGGTGGTCTCGACCCAGAACTTGGCGAACATGATGGAACCACCCACGAAGAGCGTCATGTACACGACGATCTTGATGAAAATCTGAAGTGGACCATGCCCGGCGGCTGCGAGGCCATAACGGGCATTGTCGAACAGTGGAAGGAACCATCCACCCAAGCCGTTGAACGTGGAGAGATACCACGCGCCGCCGGCAATGGGCTGCGTCGAGCCGGGGGCATAAGTGCCAATCCACCAAGCGTGCCCAATGAAGGGAATCTGGCTAAAGGTGGGGTGCTGCCACAGCAGGAGGCTGAAGATGTTGATGTTGGCAATGAGGGCCGCAATCAAAATCACAGGGATGTTACTGGCGTAGATGAGACGCAGCGGGTAGCGGCCGCGGGCACCACGGACACGACCGTGGGCCAGGGGCAGTTCTACGCGGCTGGCTTCAGCGTACACCACGAACAGGAAGATGGCGATGGTGCCGAAGAAGGTCAGCACCGGGTTCGGGAACGCTTGGTTCCCGATGAAGATCTGTTCGAAGCCGCCACCATGCACCATGCTGCCGATGTCACGGCTGGTGAACACGTAGAGAACCATGGGCAGCGTGCCAATGGGGGGGTTGTTGATGGGGTTGTAGGCTTCACCGGGGGTGACGGGTTGCCAGTTGAGGGTCCCGGTGAAGAGCGCCTGACTGACACCTGCCGCGATGAAGAGACTGATACCACTGCCGATGCCCCACTTCGTGATCAGTTCGTCCATGAGGAAGACGATGACACTGCCAATCGCCAGTTGGCTGATGATGACGGTGCGGGCACCCAGTGTGCCAATCTGTGCGATGAGGCGGTCATCGGGTTCCAGGAAACCGAACACCTGGGGAATGGATTCAACGAAGATGAAGAGGACCACGAGAATCTTCTGCGTCCCCTGGTAGATGGCCTTGTCTTCGGCCTTCGTCAGGTCCAAGTTGATGATTTTGGCGCCCGTGAACAACTGCATCACGATGGAACCTGTGACGATGGGACCGATACCCAAGTGAACAATGGTACCACTAGCACCGGCCAGAATGGCGCGGAAACCAGCGAAGAGGTCGAGTTGGCTCTCGCTCACACCAAACAGTGTGATGTTGGCCAAGACGAAGTAGAGCACGAGGCACGTCGTGGTCCACATCAGCTTGGTCTTGAAAGAGACGTGGCCCTCCGGCTTGCGGATGGCGGGCCAGCGCTCGATGAGAGGCTTCAGTGCATACAGGCTTGAACGGGTCTCGGCCATGGGGTCACCGGGAGTTACGCGGCCACCCACGGCCGCTTCTTAAGGGGGTTGGAACGAAGGAGGGGAAGGGGAAGAGTGGATGGAGGGGATGAGGGAGTCCGTTTTCAGGACTTATTCGGCCAGTTCGACGCTACCACCGGCGGCTTCGATTTTCTCGACGGCGCGGTCGGTGGCGGCAGCGACCTTGACGGTCTTGGCGGCCGCAAGGCGGCCACTACCCAGTAGCTTGGTGTAACCGGCTTCGGTGAGGTCGATGGTGTCGTCCTCGAAGCGGGCCAGGTCACCCACGTTGATGGTTACATCGTCGGGGGTGCGGCTGTGGGGATTGAATCCGGTGCGGCCGAAGGGCTTGGCTGCGAGGTGAGGGTGCTTGCCGCCGAGGACCTGCAGTTGCAGGAAGCGGTGCTTGTTGGCACCAGCACGGCCGCGGCCACCCTTGAGTCCAGCGCCACGGCGGGCCTTGCGACCAGCACCGTGGGTGCGGCTTGCGCCGCGGTACTTCTTGGCTTTCTCTCCCTTGGCCATGTTACATCATCCTCCCAATGAGGTCGTTGATGTTGTCGCCGCGGTAACCGAGGGCACCGCCGGCCTTGTAGGAGCGCTTGATGCCTTCCAGACCTTTCTTGGCAGGAGCCAGGCGAAGGAGCGGCTTGACATCGGCGAGGTCCTTGTATTCGAAGTCGCCAGCGACGATGGCCGCAGCCAAGGCGTCGATGCCGTCGAAGTCCGTGTTGGCCTTGACGTGGTCATCCGTGATGGGCTTGTCCCCGACCAGGCGGCCGCGGGCGCGGATGGCGTTGGCAACGGTGTCAGCCGTAACTTCGCCCCAAGTGACGTAGTCCTTGGCAACCTGGAGCATGCCCTTGGTGGTCGCGTTGTCCGGTAGGACGACGGCGTGGTTCACCCGGGTCAAGCGCAGGTACCGCAGGGTATCCTTGATCTTGGGGTTGACGTTGATTTGACCGCGCAGGCGGATGATGCCGACGGCACTCATGCCTTGACCTCCACAGCGCCGCTGGGTTCCGTCTCGGCATCCGCGCCTTCAACGTCGGGTTGCTTGACTTCGTGGACCTTCATGGCGCCACGAATGTAGGAAGTCCGCTGGTCCTGGTCCTCCGTCATCTTGACGTGGTTCAGGTTGTCGAGGGCAGCAATCAATGCCTTGGCGTAGTTGACCGTGGTGCGGGTCTGACCCCGGGCGAATACCCAGGCATCCTGCACACCGGCGAGACCGAGCACACTGCGGGCGACCTTACCACCGACGAGGCCCGTACCCTGGGGGGCGGGGCGGATGGTGATTTGGGTGCTGGCGCACTTGCCTTCGGTCTTGAAGGGAATGGACAACGGAGGGGCACCGCTGGCAGACTGCCAGGAGCCGGCACCGCGACGCACTTCGATCATGTTGATCTTAGCGCGGTCAATGGCGCGGCGGATGGTGGGTCCCACTTCCTTGCCCTTGACGCGGCCAAGGCCGACGAAGCCGTCCTTGTTGCCAACGACGCAGGTAATGGCGAAGCGAACACGGCGACCGGAGTCGGTCATGCGCTGGACCATGTTGACGTCGAGTACTTCGTCCTCGAGTTCAGGGAGCAGGATGTCCACGATTTCGGCTTCCCTGAGGGGGAAGCCAGTTGCTAGGGCAGCACTCAGGTTGGGGAGTTCGCCCTTCTTGACCATCTTGCCGAGGCGGGTCTTGGGTTCCCAGGTTTGCAGGTGGGCCTTGTCGTCGCGGCGGGGCTTGCCGCCACGGTTGCCGCCGCGGCCACGAGGGCCGCCGCGTCCGCCAGGTCCACCGGGGCCACCACGGCCGCCGGGGCCACCAGGTCCGCGGGGACCACCGGGGCCGCCGCGACCACGGGGGCCGCCAGGACCGCCACGGCCAGGTGCCGGGGCAGGTCCACTGTTTGTAGGCTTGTCTTCACTCATGTTATTCTTCCTCGGTGTTCACCTTAGCCGGACTGGATCCACCAATGGCGGCCATCACGGCTTCGAAGTCGTTCTCTTGGCCAAGGAATTGGCCGTTGATGCGGTCGTCGGAGGGGAAGATGTCATCGTCGCCGTGAGGGACTTCGATGCCAGCATCCAGGGCGCCCTTGAGGGCAGCGTAGACCTTGGAGCCACGGATGGGTGCGTGGCGGCCGATGTCGAGGACGGCGTCGTTGACGCCGGCTTCGGAGGCACGCTTGGCAGCCAGGTAGCCAGTGAGGTACGCGGCGGGGGTGCTCTTGGGGCTGTTCTTCCAACCCATTGCTTCCAGTTCGCGGGCGACGGCGGTGGCGCGGACGCGGTCACCGTTTTCGTCGTAGTCCACGAATTGGACGATGATGTTACCGTTGGTGCGGCGCACGACGAGGCGAGCCTCGCCACTCTTCAGGAGAGCCAAGCGGTTCTTGTAGTCGGTGTGGCCCGTGCGTCGGCGGCGCATGGGGACGCGGGTGCGGGGTCCGGTCGCCATTAGAGTTCCACCTCCTCAGAGAGGGCGCCTTCCGTCTTCATGTGCGCAATCAGGTGAGCCCGAGAGCGGAACTGTCCACCCTTGGCGCGCATGTAGTAGGAGCGGTACGTGGAGGCATCGATGGCACCGGATTCACGCAGGTCGCGCAGTTGGCTGCGCAGAGCGCGGATGAGGGCCATCCAGCGGTCCTTGCGGGGCAGGCGAGCGTACTTGGCACCCTTGCGGCTGCCGGGGCCAACGCGGCGACCCTTGGCCTTCTGGGCGTCCAGTTTGCGGCCGCGGCCACGGGAGACACCCTTCTTCTGGACCTTCTTGATGACGCCACCATCGATGAGGCGGCGTACGTCACTGCGCGTGACGGCGGCCTGCACTTCTTCGACGCGGTAGGGGTCGATGCGGACGCGCTGCTTGCCGACCTTCATCATGTCGGCGGCCAGGCGCTTCTGCGTTGCGAGGTTGGCCATGATTAGTTCCTCCTGTTGAGTACGCGGATACCGAGTTCGTCAGCCTTGGTCTGGATGGCTTCAGCCTTGCGACCGCCGACGGTGCCGCCGATGCGGGCCGCTTGGGTCTTGGGGTCGAGGCCGTCCAAGTCTTCGGGGCGGTGCACGAGCACATCCTCGAAGCCACTGGGGTGAAGGCCACGCGCTGCAACGGGGCCGCGGTAGCCGATACTCACCACATTGGGACGGTACTTGAGGTGCATGCGCATCTTGGAGTGCATGCCATGGGGGCTGCGCCAGCGGGCGTTGCGGCCACCGAGTTTCTTGTACCGGAACCATTCCTGGCGGCGGAACTTGGGTCGCTTGTGGTTCTTGGCGTTGCGCTGCTCAAGGGCGTCAGCCAATTCCTCGGGGAGGACAGGCTTTTGCTTGGGCAGGCTCGGCCCCGTGCCCGCCTCGGCCTTCTCTTGGGCCGGGGCTTCCTTGACGGATTCTTGGGTGGGGTTCTCTTCTTCGCTCATGGGATCAGGCTCCCTTGTTGGTGATGTAGATACCATCCTGGAACACGCGGATGTCACGTCCAGTGACGCGCGTGGCCAGTTCGATGTTGGCGGCGGTCTGGCCGACCTTGCTACGGTCAATGCCTTCGACGACCACTTCTTCGCCCTTGACCTGCACCTTCACGCCATCCATGATGGTGGCCTTGCGGGGGTGCCGCTCGCCGAGGAAGTTCTCGATGACGACGGTGTTGCCGTCAACCTTGGTCTTGATGGGGAAGTGATTGTAGACCACTTTGAGGTTGTACGTCCAGCCGTCGGTGACACCCTGAATCATGGTGCGCACGTGGGCGGCGTAGGTGCCACAGATGGCTTTGTGCTCGCGGCGGGGCAGGTGCTTGTGGATGACGACGTTGCCGCCGTCCACGTTCACGTCAACGCCACGGAACCGGAATTCGCGCTCCAGTTCGCCCTTCGGGCCCTTGACAATGGTGTGGTTGCCGTCAGTGACGGTAACGGTCACGCCGTCAGGGATGGGGATTTCAGTCCGAATCTCTGGTAGAATAGGCATGATTCACCTCAGTAGACGTAAGCGAGCAAGCGCCCGCCAACACCCTCCTTCTTTGCGTTGTATTGGTCACAGATGCCGTTGGTCGTGGTCATGATGAGGGCACCAAAGTCACGAGCAGGCAGGAAGCGGCTCTCGTATTGTTCCATGTCGGCCTTGCGCACGGCGTAGCGGGGCTTGATGACACCGCAGTCGTTGATGTTGCCGTTGAGGCTGACCACGTATTGGCCACCGCGGCCATCGTCACGGTACTCGAAGGGACCGATGTAGTCGCCTTCTTGCATGACCTTCAGGACGCGACCGATGAGGCGGCTTGCGGGCGTGATAGTGGCAGTGTTCTTGCCGGAGGCCTCCGCGTTGCGGATGACCGTCAGGGCGTCTGCCAGGGGATCGTTCTGCATTCTTGGTCACCTCAGCTGTACTTCTTGAATCCCAGGTCGCGGGCGTTGTCACGGAAGCATTGGCGGCACAGGTGGATGCGGTAGCGACGTACCACGCCACGGCGGCGGCCACAGTTGCGGCAACCGTCGATGCGGCCCTTCCAGGTCTGGCGTTCTTTCAGGATGAGGGGCATCTTAGAGGACCTCCATGTTGAACTTCTCCGTGAGGAAAGCCTTGGCTTCGTCGCGGGTGACACGGTGGCGCATGGGCACCTTGCGGGCCAAGAGGCGGCGGTGCTTGATGCGG
>JBFJXU010000083.1:0-8184 GCA_041622975.1 Thermoplasmatota archaeon | reverse complement strand
TGGGAGGGACCTACCAATGGAGGCAAAGACCGCCTCGATGGCAGCCCAGCCCGCCGCCAGTTCGCTCCAGGTCGTGCTCGCCATGTGGCCAATGCGGAATACATCGCCCTTCCATTGCGCCTGGGCGCCAGCGACCACCACGTTGAAGCGATCCTTCAGGGCCGGGCGCACGTCATTGTCTTTCACGCCATCAGGGTAACGAATGGCCGTCACGGTGTCACTACGGACGTCGGGGTCGGCGGCCAGTTCCAGGCCTGCGGCTTCGGCTGCCCCGCGGCACGCCTCGGCCAGCGCGCGCGTCCTGGCATAACGGGCTTCCAGCGTCTCCTCAAACACCATGTCCAGTGCTTCCACACAGGCCAGGTGGAGGGGAACGGCGGCCGTGTATGGGGTCTGGTTGTCCTTCTCGGCGCGGTCAATGTGCTTCTTGAGGTCCAAGTAGTAACCTGGGCTGTCCAGGCGTTCGTAAGCACGTTTGGAGACGCCAACGAAGGCCAGGCCACTGGGGCCACCGATGCACTTCTGGCTGCCGACGATACTCACGTCGAGGCTCCATTCCTGCATGGGTGCGGGGACACTTCCGGTGGCGGTGATGGTGTCAGCAATACTGATGGCGCCGTGTTTCCGGCATAAGCGGGCCACTTCGGCGCCCTGATTCATCACGCCCGTGCTGGTCTCGTTGAGGGTGAATGCCACTGCGGTTGCGCCTTCCTCCAGGGCGGCTTCAATGGCCTCAAGATCGAATCCGTGGCCCCACGGCGATTGGAGGCGAACGCCGGCGGGCCCGGCGTATCGTTCAACGAGGTCAGCCATGCGCTCGCCGAATTTTCCGTTGTCAAGGCCCACGGCCTTGTCGCCCCAATGGACCAGGTTACTCACTGCGGCATCCATGCCAGCGGTACCGCTGCCCGCAAGGACCGCCACGTGCGGCGTGTCCATGAGGCGGCGAAGTCCCGCAAAAAGGCGCTCGTTGACTGCGCCAAACTCAGGACTGCGGTGGGCCATGGCGGGCGCCGCCATAGCGTTGCGGACACGGTGATGCATCTTGACCGGCCCTGGGAGCAGGAAGATGTTGTCGTGGAGATCGAAAGCCACGACGCGCGCACGCCTGACGGGCACTTCAAGGCACGGGGCGACCCGGCGTCGTGCCCCGCATTAGGCTGTGCGCAGAGTCAGGTCGTAGCCACGGTCCGCCAAGGCAGCCAAGACGCCTTCGACGGAGGCCCCGTAATGGTTGACCCCGGTGTAGAGGTCGCCAGGTAAGGAGAATCCGAGGCGGTCGGCGCCGATACCAGTCACCAAGCCCACGGCCTTGCCAGTACGCACATCAGTCACGGGGCCACCGGAGTCGCCGAAGAACGTGGGACTGTAACCGCCGTACACGGTGGGGTCTTGGTAGAGCAGCAGACCAAACCTCGTTTCCCGCAGAATTTCCGATTGCTGGTAGGATTGACCCCATCCTGTATGGTACAGGGGGTCGCCGTGGATGGCTTCATTGTGCCCGCTCACGCCCGTGGGCCACGCTGCGGGCGCGCCCCGTAATTGTCCAACGACGCGGTGCTCTACGGCGTCGCGCACCTTGATGAGTGCCCAGTCATCCGCGTAGTGCCCTGAGGCACCGTATCCTCCTACCTCGACAACGGTGCCCAGGTGGGTCCGATCGAGGGCCTTGCCCAAGCCAATCCAAGTGCTGCCGTCTTCTTGCCAAATGGGGCCAGTGATGCCACCATAATGGTAGACGGCTTGGCCCTTAGTGACGCAGTGGTTGGCGGTGAGCATGTAGACGTCGCCGTTGGCGCCGTCGAGCGTGAATGCAAGCGTGCAGTTGCCCATGAAATCACCAGGGGCAATGTCGCCTCCGACAGCTTGGGCAGGCGAGGCGATGAAGGCAACTAGCAGCGGGACTACAATGAGATATCTCATGTTCAATCACTCCAGGAATTCTACTTAGGGATACTGAACTCAACTACTCCAGGTCCCTTCGCCTCCGCATGGCCGACGCTGCAGCCGCGGCGGCGATCATGGCGAGGCCCACGGGCAGCGGCGTCGGTTCCTCGGGTTCCGGGTTATCGGCGACACGGACAGCGGCGCCGACGGTGCTGGTCCTGTCGGGGTCGAGGAGGCTCTGGGCCGTGACTCTGAGGACATTGGCGCCTGGCCCTGCGTCGTTGGGCACCTGGATGGTGAACGTGATGAGGTCTTGTTCGCCGCCTTGTAAGGTGGTTGAGCCAGGGTAGTCGGCCGTACCTTCCACAAGCCAGCCAGCCGGGGCTTGTACGCGTAGGGTGTAGGTGTCCTGCGTATTGCCCGTGTTCTGGATGCGGACCTGCATGTCGCCGGAGCCGCCGGGCGGGATGGTCGACGGGGGCGTGGCACTCACTTGGACGCCGTACACGGCACCGATGGTGGACTTCAGTTGGACTGATTCGCCACCCGCTCGCACTGTTGCGGTTGCGGTCTCGTCGTCCGGCGCATCGTCGGGCGCAGTGATGGTCACGGTCGCCGTGGCTTGGCCTCCGGGTTGCAAGTCGAATCGGGCGGGCGCGATGGACGCCGTCCAGGCGGCCCTGTCAATGCTGGTGGATAGGTCGATGACGCCTGGGGCATTCCCGGTGTTTTGGATTCTGACTTCAAAGTCGACCGAGTCGCCTTGGTCCACGCCTTTGGCGGTCGCGGGAGCCGTGAGGCGCCAGCCGGCCACCGCAGCGACCCGCACCGGGATTTCCTCGGCGGCTCCGCCAGTCAAGCGGACCTGGTAATCACCCGCCTGGGTGCCGGCGGGCACGGTCCACGTTAGATTGGCTTTGCCCTGGGCGCCGGGTGCAAGGGCGAATTCTGTCTTGTCGAGCGTCGTGGTCCATGGCCCACTCGCAGAGAGGGTGAGCGTGTCGAACCGGTTGCCCGTGTTGGTGACGGTCACTTCCCGAGTCACTTTGTCCCCGGGGGCTGCGTCGACCCGGCGCGTGTCCACGTCCACTTGGAAACCATCCACGGCACCGTACACCTTGACGTCGGCGCCGACGGCGGCCGCGATGTGGGCAAGGTCATGGGATGCCCGTAAGCCCGTAATGTCGTCTCCGGCGTCGGCTGTCCACCAGAGGGTAGGGCCCTGGGTGGCATAGAAGTGAATCTCCTGCCCGGCCGCGAACGCGAATGTCTTGGCATCGGATGCAAAGTGGAGGTCTTTGGCGCCCGCGTGCGCGGGTGTTTGACCGCGCAGGGTCGCCGTCACGCCATTGTCGTAGACGCGAAGGACGCCGCCCGCATCGGCGGTGATGAGTTTTGCTCCGTCCGGCGTCGCGGCGAGATCGGTCATGGCTTGGCTTGTAGGCTTGATGTTCCAACGGGCTGCGGTTTCGTTGCCGAAGAAGGCGTACGTGTGACCCCGGTCGCCGCCGGCGAACATCCATTCGCCCGCCTGGGCCATGGATACTGCATCGCCAAGGATGTCGCGAGTGGTTGCTTCACCGAACGGGTTGATGGTGATGGCATGGCCATTGATGGCGGCCACCGTGCCGTCATTCTTGATGGCCATCTGGGTCACCGGGTCGCCGAGCGTGACGTTCCACGCTTCGGCTCCGGACCACGCGTACGAGACGATGCGGGGATCGTCCGTCAATTCAGATGGCGCGAGCGCCACGGCGAAGCGCTCCCCATTGGGGCTCATGGCCACAGCGGTGACTTGGGCAGAGGGCAGTTGGACCGTGCCTTGCGGCCCGGTTAATGTATCGACTCGAATGATGCGAGCGCTGTCTTCGTCGTCGTCATTGGCGGCGACTACGGCGCGTCGGCCATCCTTAGCCACGTCAATCGCGACCACGTGGGATTTGCACGCCTCGGTACTGGTTGTGCCGGGACTTGGACACCCCGGCGGGTCCGCATCATCAACTCGCTGCAGGGCACCGGTGGCATCCCAGACGTACCAGACGTCGCGAATTGTGCCGTCACCCCAGGGAACGCGGCCACCTTGGTCGGCGGTACCTGCTACCACGAGGCCGTTGTCGGCCATCGCAAAGGCGGTTACCGCATCTTGGGCCGCCAAATCATCCCTGTGACCGGGGTCAATTGAGACGGCGCCTGCCAGTAGAACAGCGATTGACGCTGCGACGACGATACGTTGCACATTCATGCAACCGGTGTCCGAGGCGCTTGGTCGTTGCGTCAGGGGGCAAAGGCCGCTGGGGGCATCATCTCAAGTGGCCATTGCCCCATGCGACCCCGTGGAGACCGAGGAGGTCATCATTCGGAAGGCCACGGACATTGGCCATTTTGACGCCGCTGCGCGCCTGATTCGAGCATACCAACGGGAGTGGGGGCATGAATTAGGGTGCCAAGACCTAGACGACGAAGCCCATAGACTCCAGGAAATCTATGCGCCCCCAGACGGCGGGCTGCTGATTGCAACCGTGGAAGATGTGGCCATTGGAGTAATCGCATGGGAACGCCTCGATGGGCGGCGCACAGAGTGCCGCATGAAGCGGCTCTACGTCGACCCCGCAGCCAGGGGAACTGGTGCGGGCCGTGCCCTCGTGGACGGCCTAGTGGACACCACCCGGGCGGCAGGGTTCACGCGTATGGTGCTTGACACCACGGCGGGGATGGATGCGGCGCGGGGCCTGTATCGGTCCACAGGCTTCGCAGTCGTGCAGCCCGACTGGGAAAGCCCCTGCCGGGCGCCCGTGTTCATGGCGCGAGCCCTGTAGCGTGGCGCGGCGCAGCGGGACCGAGCACCGTCGTGGCACTTTTGAAGCGAGCCCGGGTCGGCCGGCCCAATGGCTCCTGATGTCATGATTCTCATGGGCAGCAAGTCGGACCTCGAAGTGGGCAAGAAGGCCACGAAGGTCCTAGACGAATTCGGCATTTCTTACGAGATGCACGTGGCCAGCGCCCACCGCACTCCGGCCTACGTGGAGGAGTTGGTCAAGCAGCGCGGCGCCAAGGTGTTCATCGGCATGGCCGGTGTGGCTGCCGCCCTACCAGGTGTCATTGCGGCCATGACCACCAAACCGGTCATCGGTATCCCCGTGGGCGGCAAGGTGCCTTTCGACTCCCTGCTGAGCATCGTGCAAATGCCTCCCGGCATCCCCGTGGCCACCGTGGGTGTCGACCGCGGCGACAACGCTGCATTCCTGGCTGCACAAATCCTGTCAATGAACGACCCTGCTTTGGCTGAGAAGGTCACGTCGCAGCGGGCTGCCGCCGCCGAGAAGGTCCTGGCCGACGACAAGAGCATCCAGTAAATCCAAATCGAACCCCATTAAGGGGGACGGGGCGCTGGCCATGCCATGCGCATCTTGACGCTGATGCTAGCGACTGCCATCCTCCTATCTGGTTGCAGTGGCTCCACGCCCCAAGTGACACCCAATACATACACTGTAAGCATGACCACGGCGCCCACTGTCGTGGCTGCGGGTACCGCAACAACTTACGGGTTCGCCGCCACGGGCGCGCTCGAGCGCACCAGCGACCACATGGGCGCCCACTACTGGGCCGAAACGCCTGCGGACCCTACCGCTATGATTAGCGCATCCACCGGTTGCAACCACATGGCTGGGGGCGGCGGAGTACCGGGTCCGATCGAAGCGGTGTGCACATTCCCGGCCGGCACGCACGTGCTGCTCGGCCATCTTCGCATCATGGAAGGGGAGGACCAATTCGATTTCTGGAGCGCCCCGATTTCCGTGGTTGCCCTCGACGGCGACTCATACACACTCACGGTGACCGGCGCCCCAAGCCAGACCACCACGGGGGCAGGTGCCTCCTTCGAGGTGAACGTAATGGGACCAGCTGGCGTGACGAGCGACCACCTCGGGGCTCATTACTGGAGTGAAGCCCAGGCCGACCCAACGGGCAATATCAGTGCGTCCACCGGATGCGCCCACTCGCAGGGCGCCATGGCCGGGTCCTTCGGCGTGGATTGCACGTTCCAAGAAGCCGGTACGTACCACGTGTACGGTCACGCCCGCGTGACCCTGGGCCAAACGAAGTTTGACTACTGGGCCCCCGCCTTCGTGGTGGAAGTCGCGTAGCCCGTTCCTGCTCCAACTCTCCCTGCTTCACCTTTCACCATCCCTGGTGCTGGCCAGCCACCGAATGCGGCGCTGAGGCCAACGACCAAGAGGTCGGCGACTTCTACACCAGCATGGCGCTCCGTGCTTGGCCAGTTTGCGGCATCGTCGCCCTGATCTTGGTTGCAACCCCATCTGCAGCGCAAAACAGCCCCGACGATGAATGCATCATCCAAGTGGCCCTTGACGACGACCTGCATACGGTCCGCATGTTCATCGACCACTTGTTCAACGACACCCAATGGGAGGCGTTTACCAACCAGGTGGACACAAATCGTGACGGCAGCATAGACTCGGAGGAGGTTGCCGCCTACGAGAACAACAGCCACAATGCAATGGCATGGGGCGGCGTGCCCCCAGAACGCTGGGTGAACCTAGGCTACGGGTGGAGCGGCGGCCCGTCTTCGGGCGACACGTTCGTGGTGGCTAAGGAAACCACCAACCGGACGGACCTCATTGACTTTGAAGGCCCAGTAACGGAACGGGACGGCAAGACGGTGCGGGAGCACTGGACGTATTCGTTCCCAACGCTCGAGGAAGCAACAGGGTCAGCCGGCCGTTTGCATTCCATGCAGGTCAAATGGGGTCCCGATGCACGAGAAGACCCGGAAAGTAGCGTCGTCGTCATCGAAGTGGTACAAGCCGTGGCACCCAATGGCTGGCACGTGGCCGTCGGGGACTCGAAGAGTCCTGCGTACACGTTCGAGCGAGACGACCCGCGACGTTACTCGATTACGTTCCGGCCCAATGAAACGCCCCCCGACGGCGGCGGCTTCAACGGAGTTCCAGCCCCTGGCCTCGTAGCCGCAGCAGCCGTCCTTGGGGTTGCAACCCTGTGGCGGCGACAGCGGCTATTGTAGGACACCCATTTCAGTCAACTTCTCGGGCAAGTACGTGTCCGTGACGAAGTCCAAACCATACTTGGCAAGCGCCTGTTGTTCGCTCTTCTTGCCAAGTTGCAACTGGAATTCAATCTCCCCTCGCCACATGTCATCATTGAACCGGGGGTCATCTAGTTCTGACTTAAGGGCCGCCACGTCCCGATCCGTGAGCTTGTCATTGGGCAAGTCGTAATTGACGATGTCACTCGGGGTGATGCCGAGGTACTGGGCGGTAGGCGTGGCCAGGTACTCGGAGATGTGTGCCGTCTTGATGGCGCCGTAGGCAACGGACGCGAAAATCCGGTACGACCACGGGTCACCGTCAGTGAAGACTACCACGGGCAACCCGGATTCCTCGTTAAGCCGCTTGAGCAAGCGCCGCGTGCTGCGTGCGGGCTGGCCCTTCAAGTGAACGAGGGCGGCGTTGTGGGATTGGTCAAATTGGTTCTCGGCCAAACGGGCAAACATACCACCCGTTTCGATCGCGATGATGAAGTCAGCGTTGACGTCTTTGAACTTGAGACGGTCTGGCTCAACGTTGTACGGGATGTTGTACCCAGCGTCCCCAACGTCGTCCTGACAGTGGATCGTGCGACGAGTTCCAGTCCGAGTGGTTTCCACCACTTTGAGGTCGCCAATCATGGCAGCCCCATTCTCCTCAGGGCGGAGTTTGAAGTCTTCACGCATCCGCCCCGTCATGACCTCCAGGTCTTCGGCAAGACCGTCGGATTCGTTCTGGGCGCCAAACTTGCCCATCTCCCAGCCTTCGGAGATGTAGTACATCTCACGAAGTGTGGATGACTTGTTGTCGCGCACCATGTCCTTGATGAATTCACTCATGTACATCGTGCGCAGCAGCATGAACGCGCCGTCCAATTTGTGCGCCGAGCGCTTCGTCATGTCGGTGCCATACTTCCAAACACGATGCATATCATCGAAGACGATGTTCCCCTTGGTTCGACTGGAAAGTGACAGGGCGGGGATTTCACCCGATTTCAGGTGCGTGTAGATGTCTTTGGCGATGCCATCCATTGCTTGAATCGCTGCCTTCTCACGCTGCGCCTTTGTCATCGGTGTATCGGCCATTATTCCTCCCCCCCGTGCCATGTCGCCGGCCCCGCAAGCGCAACCCGCTCCGCGCCACGACGGCTCATTCCTTGCATCCAGCCGGCCGTTGCCGACTGGAGGCCTGGCGCAACACGACTCGCTTCACTCGTCATGTTACTCCTCGCCCC
>JBFJXU010000082.1:0-8226 GCA_041622975.1 Thermoplasmatota archaeon | reverse complement strand
GTGGCCGAAGGGCGCGTGGCCGACGACGCCTACCTAGTCGGCAAGAAGGTCAGCGACGTTGAACCACCCCCCGGATTCAACCTGGTGGCAATCTACCGGGAAGACGACATCATCATTCCTCGGGGCAACACTCGATTCGAAGCCCGCGACCGCCTCTTGATGGCCATTCGCGACATGGACGTGCTCAAAGACGTAGAGCCGTACATTGGCACCACCACACCCATGGAGGCCGAAGGCAAGGAAATCAAACGCGTCATGATTGGCGGCGCCACCCGCGTCGGCATCCACTTGGCCCGACTCCTCGAGCACCGACGGGACGTCATCATCATCGAGCGAGACCCCGCCCGCTGCGCCGTGGCCACCGAGCAACTGGACAAGGCCCTCGTCATCCACGGCGACATGACCGATCGGCGGCTCCTCATCCAAGAGAACGTGGACACCTTCGATGCCTTCATCGGATGCCACGCCGCCGAGGAATACAACGTCCTGGCGGCCCTGATTGCCAAGCGGCTCGGCGTGTCGAAAACGGTCGCCCTGATCAATCAGCCAGAACTCAAGACAATGGTTGAAGAACTGGGTCTCGACCTCGCCGTGAGCCCCCGTTTGAGCACGGTGGGCGCGCTCCTCAAGGCCGTGCACCTGGAAGCAGAAGAGGTGAAACTGCTGCACCAGGGCGAGGCTCAAGTCATGGAGATCAAGGTGGGCAGCGATAGCCCGGCAGTGGGTAAGCCCCTCAAGCGCCTCAAGTTCCCGCGGGACTCCATTGTGGGCGCCATCGTGCGCGACAAAGAAGTCATCATCCCACGCGGCGACCATACCATCGAGGCGGGGGACAATGTGGTCATCTTCACCATGACCAACCAGATGCGCCGCGTGGAGCGCCTGTTCTGATGCGCCCCGGCCGCCTGTTGCGGGCTCTTGCGACCATGATTGTCACCTTAGGGGCCACCATGGCGCTGCCTGCGATTGCGGCCCTCGTGTGGGAATCACCCACCACAGATTTGGCCGGCTACCCGGTCCCCATCGACTTCCTCGTTTTCCTGGCCGCAGGTTTGTCCACCACGTCCGTTGGGTTGGGCATCCTGCTTGCTACCCGCGCCTATGCTCGGCAAGACTTGCGTAACGAGGAGGGTTACGCCGTCGTGGCCCTGGGTTGGATTGTCATCCCGGCGGCCGCGGCCATCCCGTTCTGGACCAGTGGCACCCTCGGTGCATTGGATTCGTTCTTCGAGGCAGTCAGTGGATTCACGACCACGGGCGCTACTGTGATTGCCAGCCCTGCATCGCTGCCGGCCAGCATCCAGTTGTGGAGAGCCATGCTGCAGTTCATGGGCGGCTTGGCCATCGTAGTAATGGCGAGTGCCGTGCTGTCGCGCATCGGGCCCATTGGGTTGCATGCTCTCATGACGCAGGCCCCTGGCACGTCATCCACCCGCATGCGGCCACGCATTCGCAATGCAATGCAATCCTTCGGGGCCGTGTACGGCATTGTAGCAGCGGCCATGTTCGTGGCATTCACAATCGGCTTTCTCGTCGAACGGAATGTCACGGTGAGTACCGCCATTTACGACGGCGCCCTTTACGCCATGACCACCGTAAGTACAGGCGGCTTCAGCCATCACGACGGTGGCCTTGCCAGTATCACATCGCCTGCCCTACAAGCCATGTTCGTCGCCGCCATGATTGTAGCCGCCGGCAGCATGGGTTTGTACCACATGGCGTGGCGTGACAAATGGCGCGTAATTGTCAAGGACCCGGAATGGCGCATGTTCATCCTCGTCATTCTAGCCGGGTCCATCGCGGTCGCAGCGCTCTTGCTCATACGCGGTGATGGTTGGGCCAGTACGTGGGGCGGCGTCACGGCCACGATCTCCGTGGGAACTGGCACCGGCCACCGCATGACCGGGGCGGCCGCTGCACCCGGGAGTATCCGGCTCATCTTGCTACTGCTAATGATTACCGGCGGCATGGCAGGTTCAACCACGGGCGGCATTCGGGCCCTCCGAGCATTGATTCTAGGTCGCATCGTCGGCCGCGAGGTCCGCAAACTCCTGCACCCACGCGCCGTCATTCTCCTGCGGCTACGCGGCAAGAGTGTATCGGACGATGCCGTCATGGGCGTTATTGCGTTCTTCTTTGCCTACATTACTGCCTGGATTTTTGGCGCCATGGCGCTCATCGTGCTCGAACCTTCGTTTGACATGCTGGGCGGAGCAGAAGCCGCTGCGGCAAGCCTTGGCAATGTCGGTCCTGCGGCCCATGCAGTTGGGGGGACTGGGGCATACAGCACGGTCAGCGGAGGTGCCAAGGCTGTGATGATGGGATTGATGTGGCTGGGGCGGATGGAATTGTTCACCGCACTCTTGGTGTTCAACCGCCAGACCTGGTCACGGTGACGCGGCTCGGCAGAGTCGGCTCAAATGCATCCAATTGGACTTGCAGACTTGCCACGTGCCCCGGTTCAATGGCATAGATGTCCACGGTTGGTTGGGCGGCGGCAAGCGACGAGCCAATCGTCCATTGAGACACGAGCACCCAGTCATCTGGAACCGCGCCAGCCGCCTCGACTACCCACGAAGTATAGACCAACGCGTAGCGGGCCCCCATTTGGCTGGCCAACTGTTGCAGCGTCTCCGCGTCGTATGTGCCTTGCAGCCGTGCCGTCGCGACATCCTTCGTTGCCAAGCCCCACAAGTCAACCACCTCGGCTCCGTAGTACCCGACCGCGCCCACGTCGTTAGCCACCACCGCGCCGTCGAGCAGGGCGGCAAACCGGCCCATCTGTTCCTGCTGGTCGTGAATCTCGGTGACCCGCGTCGCCGTCGTGACAATGGCACCAGCAGACAAGGTGACCGGGAGCACCACGATGCCGGCGGCAACGTAGGCCCAGGAGCGCCCTAAATGCGGTCGATGGTTGGCAGCAATCAACCCGACGAGCGCCACGATGGGCACCCAAAGATACGCCACGTAACGGGGTGAAGCCACACGTAGCATGACCACTTGCACGACGACCGCCGCCATGAGGACCAGGGCGACTGCCCTCGCGCCGTCGTTCTGGCGGCGGTCTTGCGTAGCCCACCACAGGCAGCCCCCCGCAACTAGGGTGACCAGAGGCAACCAGGGAATCCAAGCCATCGGGAGTGGCGCCGTTCCCTTGATGAGCACACTAGCGGGGGCAGGAAGGCCGGTCGCGATGAAGAGAACCACGGCCTGGATAAGATGCACTACCATGACGGCGATTGCCGCCCTGATGGCATTGCGGCGAGCAAAAGCCCACTGCCACCCAATGACCACCGCGATGAGAGCAAGCGCCTCATAACGAACCAGCGCCAACAAGCCCGCAGGCACCCAAAACGGCTGTCCACGAACCGCACTTCCAAGGAGCAGCAGTGCAAGGAGCGCTTGGATTGTGTGCTCCATGCCGCTCCACGCAAGATCGGCGAGGTATGTTCCTGTGACGAGCAATGTCACGACAGTCACCGCCGTGGGCCAGCGCCCATCCGTGGGAAGCCACGCGGCCGCCGCGACGTTGGCAAAAGCTGCCGCAGCGGTTGCAATCGCCAGGGCAACCCAGGGACCTACGCTCAACGCCATGAAAGGCGCCAAGAGGAGCGTCCACAGTGTGCTGCTGCTGGCGACGGGGTCCAAGTAGCCAGGTTGACCCACTGTGCCCCTTGCAATGGTAAGGTGAATGAATGCATCATCCAGAGTGAAGCCCCACCAGCGGCCAATGGTTATCTGCACCTGGGCGGCCACCGCAGCGACGGGGAGCAGGACGGCGACGGCGGCCAGCCACTTCATCCGGCCAAGTACCCTCATGCATCTCCAAGTTCCACGTTCGCTGGCAACGGGAACGCCTCGAGCGCAGTTCGCAAATCCGTCGGCGAGTCCCGGATGGCGTAGAAGTGAACCGTGTCGAAACTGGCAATGATGTTGTCCTTCACAGTCCAAGAACCAACGTGCGTCCATGAGGACGGTACGCCGCCGTATGGTTCCAACCACTGCGGGTAGATGATGGCGAAATCCACTGCGTGTTGGTCGGCATAATCTTCCAGCCACTGCGTGTCGAAAGTGCCTGCGCGGCGAGCCTGGGCGACGTCGAGGGTCGCCAATCCAACCGTGTCCAAGATGGTGGCATCCGTGAAGAAAGCCACCGCTCCAATATCATTGATGGCGACTGTTGCTTCGCCGTCGTAGGCGTTGATGAAGTGGGCCATCTGGACTTGTTGGTCGTGGATATTTCCTCCCGCGACTACGGTGGCGGGATGGCCAATCGCTGCTCGTTCGATGCTCGGTGCCGCGAGGATTAGGGCGGCGACCGCGACCGCGAAAACGGCGCGGCGATTCGGGGCCTCGCGCAGGCGTAGTGCCACCAAGCCGAGCACCCAGATAGCCAGAATGACGAGGTATGCATCATAACGGAAAATGGTGCCAAGGCGAGCAAACTGGACGTGCATCAACGCGGCGCCGGCAAACATCACCATGGCTGTTTGCCGGGGCTCCCACCACGGGTGCCGACGTTGCCGGAGGGCAAGGGTGAGCAGTACCAAGATGACGAGCGGGACGACGCGAGTCGGCGTCGCGATGGCCTTGACGTAGAAGGAAACCACGAACACGACTGGGTCGAACAAGGCATTGATGCTAGATTCGTTGGCTTTGAGGAGGATGGGGCTCGGCGCCCAGAACCAGCCCTTGCTCATGCTCCAAGCAGCGTACAACGCGACTGGTAGGAAAGCGGCCACACCCAACACCGCCGCTCGAACGGGCCGCCGCCGAATCAATAGCAAGAGCCCGGCCCAGCCGACGAGGAACATGGTTTCGTAGCGGGCCATCATGGCCAGGGGTGCAATTGCAACTGGGAGCCAGGAGAGCGGGTGGGACCAAGGGAGCCGGGGCCGGGCCAGTTGAGCAGCGACCAGCCCTACGAAGGCCACGGCCAGTGCCGCATGGAGCAAGTGCTCCATTCCTGTAAGAGCGACCGAGGCCATGGGTGCCAGGAACACTACGGCGACGAGGAGCCCGGCCTCTGCCAGGCGGCGATTGCTCCATAGGGGTTCGTCATGGGGGATGACGCGCAGCCAGGATACGTGAAGGATGACCAAGAGGCCACTACCACTTAGGAGAGCCAGGATTAGCGGGGTTAGTTCAGCCACGCCAGGCAGAAATGCTGTGGCAAGAATCACGGTCCACAACGGGCTGCTGCTGGTTGATGCAAAAACGTCCGGCGTCACCCCCCAGGTCCCATGCTGTGCCAGATTGCGGGCCACGGCCATGTGAATGTAGGCGTCGTCCACCACGTACGTGAAGTCGCCCGTGCGTACTCGAATGGCTAGGGCAAGGGTGACCGTCGTGGCCCAGAAAACACCCAATGCGGCGGCCAGCGGCCAATGTCGTCGCACCAGGCCCGACCCTGGCCCCCGCCCAAAGACCCTTGCGCCATGGCTCCGTGGGCCAACCGTGGCCTGGGACACATTCGCTGCCCGCTTCATCGAGGAACTGCCCCGACTGGAGCGAAGCAAGGACGCCGTCCAGGCTGCCAAGGTCCGCATCAGTAGGGAAGTGGGCGCAACTGGGCTCCCCACCGACGGCGATCTCCTGCGCCTCATGCCGCCCGACTTGCAACGGGAGTGGGCACCGGTACTGCGCCAGAAACCCATGCGCACCCAGTCTGGCGTGGCCGTGGTCGCCGTGATGTCCAGCCCGGCCCACTGCCCCCACGGCAAATGCGTCTATTGTCCCGGAGGCCCCGAAGTGGACGCCCCGCAGTCCTACACGGGTCACGAACCTTCGACCATGCGTGCTCGGCGGCTGGCCTACGACCCGTACCGCATCGTGCGTACGCGACTCAAGCAACTCTTGGGGAATGGTCACGCAGTTGACAAAGTGGACATTGTCATCCAGGGTGGAACCTTCCCAGCCCGGGACCCAGCATACCAGGATTGGTTCGTCACGGGCATCTACGAAGCCTTGAACGACGGGCCGGGCGATGGCGAGTGGGCCGACGAAGCGACGTGGCAGGCGATGCCGGAGCCGGAGCGATTGCAGCGGCTCGACGCGGCCAAGCAGCGCAACGAGTCGGCTACGTGCCGATGTATTGGACTCACCATTGAAACCAAGCCCGACTGGTGTCTGGAAGAGCACGTAGACCGCATGCTGACGTATGGGTGTACGCGCGTGGAACTGGGTGTCCAGACCCTTGACGAAGGTGTGCTGGAATTGACCCACAGGGGCCACGGTCTGGCGGAGACGCGCCGGGCGTTCCAAGTGGCTAAGGACGCCGGCCTGAAGGTGTGCGCCCACCTGATGCCCGGGCAGCCGCGGCCGCCGAACCTTGCCACCGACGCCGAGGCAGACCTAGAGGATTGGCGGCGCCTATTCGCGGAACCAGCGTGGCGGCCGGACATGCTCAAAGTCTACCCGACCCTCGTGGTCGAGGACGGGGAAACTACGCTCAAGAAATGGTGGAAGGAAGGTCGCTTCACGGCCCTATCGACCGAGGCCGCCATCCCCCTCGTGGCTGCTGGCAAAGCCTTGACGCCACCTTGGTGCCGCATCCAGCGCATTGACCGGGATATCCCCACCACACACGTGGAAGCGGGCATTGACAAGTCCAATCTCCGACAACTTGCCCAAGCCCACCTGGTGGCACAGGGAGGCTCGTGTCGTTGCCTCCGCTGTCGGGAAGCGGGGACCCGACTACGAGAGGGCCACAGCATCGACCCGCAGCGCATTCAGATTAGCCGCATGGACTACGAGGCATCCGAAGGCCAGGAGGTATTCTTGAGCCTCGAAGACCCCGAAGCGGACGCCGTCGTCGCCTACCTGCGGCTACGCCGCGTCGGCCCCGATGCCCACCGGCACGAGTTCCAAGACGGCAAGGGCGCCGCCGTCGTCCGCGAGGTCAAGGTCCCAGGCGTGGCGCAGCCTATCGGTTCCCTGCAGGAAACGGAAACGGACGGCGGCTGGCAGCACCGCGGCCATGGTGCCCGCCTCCTAGCAGAGGCAGAGAAGATCGCATTCTCCGAGTGGTCCGTGGGACGGCTTCTCGTCATCGCCGGCGTGGGCGTCAAGGCATACTACAGGGACCGGGGATACGAGGACCTGGGCGCGTATGTGGTGCGCCACGACTAAGAGGGCTGCATCGTTGCATGTAGAGTGACCCAGCGCAGTGTCTTCCACCTCGAGCCCTTCGACCACTTCCACGCTCGCGTTCTAGAGTTGAACAGCCTGTACGACCCGGAGGAAGATTCCGCCAATGGTTCGTCGCGGGCCAAAGACCCTGAACTTCGACGCAGCCTCCAGGAAATCCATGCCCACTTCCCCAGCGCACCCGCAGCCGAACAGGCCGCTTACCTCATTTGGGCTTTCGACGGGCTTCGCCCCCTAGACAAGGCCAATCACCGCACCGCATGGGACTACGTAGCCGGGATGGTGGAGCACGCAGACCTACACCTTTTGGCCACGGAGGAGGAAGGCCGGGAACTCGGCAACATCGTGTGGGAAGCCATGGAGAACCACCTGTTCGTTCTCGACGTGCAAGACGACGTCTACGAACTGCTGACGGACTGGTTCAAGCACCGCATCAACTGAATCCGCTCAATCCGCCGAGGTAAGGCGGCGGCCCCAAATAGCCCCGCCTCGGTGCCCCCGCCGTGGACTGCATCTTTTGTGCCATTGTCGCAGGCGACGTCCCGTGCCACAAAGTGTACGAGGACGACGAGACCCTTGCATTCCTGGACATCGGCCCCCTCGCCGACGGGCACTGCCTCATTATCCCCAAGACCCATGGCGCATACTTGACGGACCTTACCGCCAAGGAGGCCGGCGCCATCTTGGCGGCCGCCCAGATCGTGCGGCCGGCAGTGGCTGCCGCCACCAGGACCAAGGATGCAACAATGGCCATTCACGATGGCCCTGACGCTGGCCAGGAAGTGAAGCATGTCCACCTGCACGTGGTACCCCGCAAAGCCGGCGATTCATCCGGGCCCATCCACGCCCTCTTCAAGCAACGGGGCGATGCCGACGCCGTCGGCGATATGGCCGCCCGCATCCGGGAGGCACTGTCGTGACCGCATACACCGTACCAGTGGAAGTCCGCTTTAGCGACGTGGACGGCCTCGGCCACGTCAACAACGCATTGTACCTGACGTTCCTGGAGCACGCCCGCATGCGCTTCCTTGTAGATGAGGCAGGCAGCCAAAGCGAGAAGGACTTCCCATTCATCAT
>JBFJXU010000081.1:0-8337 GCA_041622975.1 Thermoplasmatota archaeon | reverse complement strand
GGGTTTGCCACCTCACCCCAGCCACCCGCGTCGTGGACGAGAACGGTGTCGCGGTGGTTTTCGATTCCATTGGCCCAGGAATACGGCTGCTTGAGGGGCAGTCGTAGTGAGTGGTATTCGGGGGGCACGGCGGCGGGGAGGCAGCGATGATACAAGAGGGGAACGAGGTATCCAGGGCCGTCAAGGTCGTTCAGCCACCAATGCATCGACCACGCTTGGGTCCTCCAGGGTGGACGTGTCTTGGCGGATTTCCTCTCCCGCCGCGATTGCGCGCAGGATGCGCCGCATGATCTTCCCGCTGCGGGTCTTGGGTAGACCTTGAGCCACTTGGATTCGGTCGGGTTTGGCAATGGGCCCAATCTGCTGGGCCACGTGGTTCCGCAGGACGTCCACCACTTCGCCGTCACTTTCTCGTAGCACCACGAAGGCATGCAATGCTTCGCCCTTGACTTCGTGAGGGAAGCCAACCACGGCGGCTTCGGCCACCCACGGGTGGGCGACCAGGGCGCTTTCCACTTCGGCGGTGCCAATGCGGTGGCCGCTCACATTGAGCACATCGTCGATGCGTCCCATAATCCACAGGCTTCCATCGGCATCGTGGCGCGCCGAGTCACCCGCGACGTATTTTGTTCCAAAACGAGAAAAGTAGGTTTGCCTGAATCGCTCATCGTCGCCCCAGACGCCAAGCATCATGCTAGGCCAGGGTCGGTCGATCACCAGAATGCCGCCCTCGCCACGCTGGACGCTGGAGCCATCCTCGTTGAGAATGTCGAGGTGAATCCCGGGAAGAGGCCGAAGGCAACTACCTGGCTTGAGGACGTCAGCACCTGGCAAGGGGCTTACCATGATGCCCCCAGTCTCCGTTTGCCACCACGTGTCCACAATGGGACAGCGACCCCCACCAATGGTTTGGTAATACCACATCCATGCCTCCGGATTGATGGGTTCGCCAACGGTACCCAGAATGCGTAGTGATGACAGGTCGTGTCGGGCCGGCCACTCGTCGCCCGACCGCATGAGGGCACGGATAGCCGTCGGGGCCGTGTAGAGGACCGTGACGCCGTGCTTGGCAACAATCTGCCAGAACCGGTCGGGTCCGGGGTGAGTCGGCGCGCCCTCGTACATGACCATTTTTGCCCCATTGGCCAAGGGGCCGTACACCAGGTACGTGTGGCCTGTAATCCACCCCACGTCGGCAGTGCACCAGTACACATCGTCGTCATGCAGATCGAAAACCCAACGTGTTGAGGCTCGAGCCCAGGTGAGATACCCGCCTGTTCCGTGCGTGATCCCTTTTGGCTTGCCAGTCGAGCCGCTTGTGTAGAGAATGAACAGCGGGTCCGTGGCGGCCATGCTGACTGGCTCCAGTTGGTCGGGCTCGTCGGCGACCACATCGTCCCAGGATACGTCGCGGTCGTGTTGGGAGACCTCGGTGCCCGTGTGCTGCAGCACGATTACTGTGTCAACAGGTGCTTTTTCGACGGCGGCATCCGTGTTCTGCTTGAGCGGGACTATTTTGCCGCCTCGCCACGCGCCGTCAGCCGTGATGACGACGCGAGCGCCAGTATCCTCAATCCGATCAGCGAGGCTGTCTGCACTGAATCCGCCAAAGACCACGGAATGGATGGCGCCCAGGCGGGCGCAGGCCAGCATGGCGACGACCACTTCAGGGACCAAGGGCATGTAGATGATGACCCGATCACCACGTTCCACGCCCAGACCGCGTAGGCCGGAGGAAAATTTGCACACGTCTCGGTGCAAGGAACCGTAGGTAACTTCCCGGGTCGTTCCATCCTCGGCCTCCCAGGCAATGGCAACATCGTTCCCTTTGGCAGGGAGGTGGCGGTCGAGACACTGCACACTTGCGTTCAAGCGCCCGTCCGGGAACCACTTGTAGAATGGCGCACCGGCGTCATCCAGCACCGTCTCGAAGTCCTCATCCCAGACCAGTTCTTGGCGAGCCAACTCCGCCCAGAACGACAACGGGTCGGCCTCGGCCTTCGCCGTCAAAGCGGCCCGACCGTCCGCATCAAAGTGGGCTCGGCGCACCACGTCATCTGCGGGGGGGAATCTGCGGGTCTCGTCGAGGAGGCTTTCGAGCGCCATGCGGGCCGACACTGTCGCGGGACCCTCTTGAATCCATGCACCGGGACTAGCGGTTCATGTAGCGGCAATTGCGACCGCTGCAAGGACCGCGTATACAAGCAGTACCCGGGCCGAGCCCCCCAACGCTGGATTCAGGGCGGCGCGCGGCCCCAAGGGCCCCCAAATGAGGCGAGCAGGGGAAACAGCGGCCACCACGGCCGCCACCGGAACGAGCCATGCGATTTGGTCCGCGAAGTGCCCAATCGCGAAGGGCGCCAATAGTGCGGCACCCACGAGGCCAGACCAGTACACTTGCGTGGCGCGGTCCCCCGCCCGAACGGCCAGGGTTCGCTTGCCGACGCGTTCGTCCGTCGGGCGGTCGCGCAGATTGTTCACCACGAGGATGGCCGTCGTAAGCAAACCCATGGGCACGCCCCATGCCCAGGCCTGCCACGGCCATGTGAACGTTTGCACATAGACGGTCCCCGCGACGGCGATGGGGCCAAAGAAGGCGAAGGCGAAGATATCGGCTGCGCCGGTGTAGGCCAAGGCGCGCGGACCCTTGGTGTAGAAGATGCCACTTGCCACACCCGCCAATCCGATTACCAGAATCGGCAGGCCGCCCCGGACCACCAAGTAAACCCCAACGAGCACGGCAGCGGCCATGGTCGCGTAGGCGGCATTGCGAACGTGGCGGGGTTCGAGGTCGCCGGTGGCGCTGGCGCGTCTAGGACCCGCCCGATCGCCCATGTCCGCCCCCTTCACGTGGTCGTAGTAATCGTTGGCGAGGTTGGTGCCAACCTGGATGAGAAGTGCGCCCACGAGGGCGGCGAGCCACGCGCCGATGTGGAACCCCTGCAAGTGGTGGGCAATGGCGCCGCCCACGAGTACGGGACTAGCCGCGGCGGGTAGGGTGCGGAGGCGCAGTGTGGAGACCCATGGATTGGCCACGCGGCGGCGACGCGGCTTGCCGTCAAAAAAGGAGGGAAGGGAAAAGGAGAGGGCGTGAGGCCTAGGCGGACTCGCTGATTTCCCCTTCTTCGTGGGCATCCTCACCGCTCTCGTCATCCTCGACGACGGTGGCCGTTGTCTTGCCGATGACTGGAGTCATACGGTAGGTGGGCTCGCTGAGCGGCCCGCCGCCCTGCTGCTTGATGCTGCGGTCCAAGTCGTAGTCAATAACGATCTTGGTCTCCATATCGGCTTCGACCGTGAACGGCTTGGGAACCTTGAGGACGTTGTTGCTCAAGATGAAGTCCTTGCGCTCGCCGTCCTGGATTCCGTAAGCCTCGGTGGCGTGAATTCGAATCTGGGTGTACTTGCCCGCAGCCAGGTCGGATTCGCCCAGGAAGGCAGCCTTGTTGCCGTTGGCGGCCAACAGGTCAATGTCCTGGCCAGAGGCATTCTCGTACACAGTGATCCATCCGGCGCCACCTTCATCGTCGCCTTCGTCGGCGTCGTCCGTTTCGTTGTCGTCGCTGGTGTCATTGTCATCCCCAGCCCGGTGGAGTTCCACCTTGGTGAAGACCACGTGAATCTCATCGAAGTCGTCGGTGGGGGCATCCTTGACGTAAATGCTGGCGGAGCCTTGGCCGCTGTCACCAACGCAGCCAGCGGCGGCAACGGCGACAATCATGAGCGCTACAAAGTGGGGCTTCATGGTTTTCGACCACTACTCCATGTATTTAGTGGCCATCGCCCACCACTAGAACAAAACGCCCAATCGTCCAATCGTCACAACTTGCCAGCGAGGTTCAACGAGGCCCATACAATGAGACCAATCCCTAGAATGGTTTCCAGGTCCAGCGCACCAATCAGCAAGAGGATGCCGAGCACCAAAACGACGACGGCCTGGACCACGTCCAGGTTCTTGATAGCCACACCACAGGAGTCCCTTGGGCTCTTATAGCAGGTGCTGGTCGAGCGGCACCAGCCCGTGGCCACTATCGCGGAACAGATCAAGGCCTTGGAGGATGAAATCCTCAAGACTCAGAAGAACAAGGCCACTGAGTTCCACATCGGGAAGTTGAAGGCCAAGATTGCGGCCCTCAAGCGTGAGCAAGAGAAGCAAGCCGCTGCGGGCGGCGGTGGCGGTCCCTCTTACGCCGTCAAGAAATCCGGCAATGCAACTGTGGGCCTCATTGGCTTGCCCTCCGTGGGGAAGTCCACAATCCTGTCCGCCGTGACCGGCAAGGAATCCGAAGTGGGCGCTTTCGCGTTCACCACGCTCACCGTCATTCCGGGTATGCTGCACCACAAGTTCGCGGACATCCAGATTCTGGACATGCCCGGCATTATCGAGGGCGCTGCCCTCAACAAGGGGCGCGGCAAGGAAGTCATCGCCGCAGCCCGCAACTCCGACCTCATCCTGCTGACGCTCGATGCCAAGCAGGCGAAGAAGCACCTGCCCGTAATTCTGCGGGAATTGGAACAGTCGGCCATCCGCCTCAATCGTCAGCCCAAGGACATCAACGTCTACTATCGTGAACGGGGCGGCATCAACATCCAATTGACGTGCAAGCAGTCCCACATGACGGCGGACCAGATTGCGGACATCGTCAAGCAATTCCGCATCAACAACGCCGACGTCGTCGTGCGGCACGACATCACGGTGGACGACCTCGTGGACCACCTATCCGGCAACCGTGTCTACATCCCAGCCGTGGCCATCGTGAACAAGGTTGACTTGGTGGGGACCGAGGGCTACGAGGAAGTCGCCGCGTGGCTCAAGAAGGAAGGCATCCCCTGCATTCCCATGGTGGCCAACAAGAAGTTGGGTGTCGAGGAGTGCAAGGACTTCATTTACGACGCGCTGAATTTCATCAGTGTCTACCTGAAGCCCCGGGGAGAGGAGGCCGATATGGAGGAGCCTCTCGTCGTCAAAGATGGAACGGACGTGGGCATGGTGTGCGATATCCTGCACCGCGACTTCCGCAAGTTGTTCCGGTACGCGCAAGTCTGGGGTGAGAGCGCCAAGTTCCCGGGTCAGACGGTGGGTATCGACCATGTGCTCAAGGACGGCGACATCCTCAGCGTCGTCACGCGCCGCGTCTAAGCCAAGGGCTCGCGCAGCGCAATCAAGATGGCGGCATCCGTGTGCCGACTCGTGGTGTGAACGTGATACGGCGTCGTACCTTGTTCGGGTACTGTCACCACATTGAGGCGAGGAATGCCGCGCCGCAGGGCCGCAATAATCGGCAGGGCCACATCCCGGGCCCCGTCGCCCACGTGCACGACTTCGGCGTCGTGGGGTACAGCCGCCAGCCATTTCGTAACGCGGGCGGCCGCCTCCTCGACGTCATGGGCCTCGGCCACCACCATGACGATGCCATCACCCAGCAGCGCAAGGCCAATGGTTGCACCAGGATCGATGCCTACCACGAGTCGGCGATACGGACCATCTCGCCGCCCATCCAATTTCCACAAGGCACGCAGCAAACACACTTCGGGGTCCGGGTGGACCTCGACGCTGCGGGGGTCGTCCTCGGGCCCACCAATGAGGGCCACGACCGTCCCAGGCACCACGTCTCCCGGCGCCAAGCCAAGGAGCCGGAAGCCATGTTCTCCGAAGACCCGCGTCAGTTCATGGTAGAGGCGGAAATCGTCCGTGACGAGTGCAACGCGTCGATTGATGCGCTCGCCGATGTGGCCAGCCACGCTATGTCCAAGACGTTGGGCTTCAAAATGCCCCGCACGCATCCTGGCGCATGCTGCTTGAGGCGACCACCGTGATCCTCGTGGGCACGGCCATTGCCCACTCCGTCCTGGGGGAGCGCTTCATCTTGACGCGGTTGTTCCGCCAAGAACTGCCGCCCCTCTTCGGCGACGATCGCTTCACCAAGCACACCCTGCGCATGGCGTGGCACTTGACGACCGTGGCGTGGCTTGGCCTGGTCGCGGTCTTGTGGATGCCGAGAATGGTGACCGAGACGCCGGGGCCAGGCGCCTACCAGGACGTGCTATTCGTGACGCTCGTAGCCAGCATGATTGTATCCATCATCTTTGCCCGAGGCCGCCACCTGTCCTGGGTGGCCTTTGCCGCGGCGGCGGTGCTGGTTTACTTCATGCCGTGAAGCCATTCTAGGTGCGTCGCCACTTGCGCTGGTAAAGCCGCGAGCGCCGTGGCGGTCTCAAAGCCAATGTTGCGCCCGGTCAATTCCAGACTCGACTTCGCCGCCTGGAGGACGTCCTTGGGCAAGCCTCGCGGGCCGAGGCCGAATACGACGAGTTGGCTCTGGCCATGGTGGAGACTGTCGGCCACGTCCCGGGGTGTGACGGCCCGCGTCTGGGGCTGGGGGTGTTCGCTGGTGACGATGGCTTGGCCTAGTTGTGGGGGGAACCCGCCGCCCTTGCCTGGGAAGTCGAACGTGTTGAATCGACCCGCATTGGCCAGTTCCTGGAAGTAGGCCCCGCCGTCCCCAATGCTGGTGCTGCCCGCCACGAAGTCGGCGACCTCGACGGGTGTGCGCAGGTCCGGGGCGTCTGGGTCTTTGGACTCACGGCGGCGGCCTTCGTCGAATGGGAAGCCGAAGGTGGCGAGATTGCAATCGAAGGCGAGGGCCACGGGGGCTGCCCGGGCCAACGTGCGGCGCATGATATCATGGAAACGAGTCTTGTCGTAGCAATTGTACAGTCCAATGGTGAGGCGTCCGACCACGAGCCGTGCAGGCCCGACGCACCTTTAGGCCAGCCGCCCCGTGACTGGCGTGATGAGCCGCATCGAGCACCGCATGGTGAGTGAACGCGTCCAACACTTCCCCGAATCCGTGATTCGCGAAATGAGTCGCCATGCGGCGCTGCACGGTGCCATCAATCTGGGTCAAGGATTCCCTGATTTCGACCCGCCCAGAGAACTCATGGATGCAGCCAAGCAGGCCATTGATGACGGCTTCAATCAATATGCGGTGACCTGGGGCGCTCCCCAGTTGCGGGAGGCCCTAGCGCAGAAACTAGGGGCATTCAACAAAATCGACGCGGCACCGGATGAGAACATCGTGGTGACCTGTGGTGCCACGGAGGCCATGATGGCGGCGCTGCTTGCTACGGTGAATCCGGGGGACCGGGTCGCTATTTTCGAACCGTACTACGAGAACTTCGGGCCGGACGCTATTGTCGCGGGAGCCGAAGCAGAATTTCTGCCGCTCGTGGAACCAACGTACCAACCAGATGAGGAGGCCCTCAAGGAACGCCTTCCGGGTTGCAAGGCCGTGATTGTGAACACGCCCGGCAATCCAACGGGCCGCATCTTCACGGATGCCACCCTCCGGTTGCTAGCCGACCTGTGCGCGGACCACGACGTCCTGGCGGTCACCGATGAAATCTACGAGCACATGGTGTACGACGGCAAGCACCACACCAGCCTTGCCACCGTGGGCGACATGGCCGAGCGCACCATCACGATTGGCGGCTTCAGCAAGACCTACTCCGTCACTGGCTGGCGCTTGGCGTACACCGTGGCGGACAAGCACGTCACGGATGCCATCAAGCGGGTCCACGATTTCCTGACCGTCGGCGCGGCCCACCCCCTGCAAATTGCCGGGGTCACGGCGCTTGGCTTGCCCCAGTCTTATTACGACAATCTACGGGACACTTACCAAGCCAAGCGCGACCTGCTGCTAGCTGGATTAGAGCGCGTTGGATTCCGTTGCCACAAGCCCGATTCAGCTTACTACATTCTTGCCGACTTCACCCAATTGTCTGACTTGGGTGACGTTGCGTTCAGTCATTTCCTGACGAAGGACGTTGGCGTGACCCCGGTGCCGGGTAGCAGTTTCTTCCACGATAAAGAAGCAGGCCGCCACTTGGTGCGTTTTGCCTACCCGAAACGGCAGGAGACGCTGAATGCCGCGTTGGAGCGGTTGGAGAAGTTGGAAGAGGTGCGAGCACCAGCTAATGTTTAGCCGACTGTTGCGGTGATTTCTACGTCGCCGGTACCCGAGTAACCGCGGACGCCGATGTACCACCAGCCAGCGCCGGGCGAGGACATGTTGCATTCCTCGTCGTTGCCCGACGCATAGGGGCGGCAATCGTAGGCGCTCGTGGTCGGTAGGGCGCCGTCTCGGACGTACAGGTCCACATCGTAGCCGCAGCCGAAGAGGCCGCATGAGTCGCCGGTCATCACGACGTCGAGGACACTAGCCCCGGCTGGAACGCAGATCTTTCCGTACGCCCATTGGCCGCTGCTGACAGTCGCGGTGTACGTGGTACCGGAATCCATTTCGGTGACCGCTTCGCCACCCGAGCAGCCGGTGG
>JBFJXU010000080.1:0-8440 GCA_041622975.1 Thermoplasmatota archaeon | reverse complement strand
CCCGATACCATCCAGGTCGCGGTCGTGGTACAGGCGGCATTCAATCGGGATGGCGACGTCGGTGGCAAGGAAGACCTCGCCTTCGTCGATTTCTCCATCGCAGTCGTCGTCCTTGTCGTTACCGGGCACTTCATCAGCGCCGGGGTTGACGCTGGCGTCACTGTCGTCGCAGTCGCCACCAACCGAGGCGTAGCCCTCGGGCGGGTCGGGGTTCGACGCATTGGTTTCCAGTGAGTCGCTTGAGTTGCCGTAGGCGTCGTTATCGGCATCACGGTACCAAAACCGTTCGTCGATTTGGCCGTCGCAGTCGTCGTCAATACCGTTCGTTGCGTCCTCTTCGGCACCCGGGTGGACACTGGCATTGCCGTCGTCGCAGTCCACGGCGACGGGGTGGCCGTCGCCATCGTCGTCCTGGCATGCGTCGCCGCGACCGTCGAGGTCAGAGTCAACCTGGTCCTCGTTGGGTACGTCGGGGCAGTTGTCGCCTTCGTCGATGATGCTCCAGGCGACGTCCACGAACACGTCGGGAATGGCTTGTCCCGCCCCATCGAGGGCAGTCGCCGTTAGTTGCAGTGGGTCGCCGGGAGTCGCCGCCGAGCGTGGGTTGACGCGGAGGTCAACGGGCGGCCCGTAGGCGGTGATGGGTTCACTCGTCCAGGCGTTGTTGGAGGCCACGGGGTCGAGGCCATCTGTCGTGACGGTCGCCGATGGCTCAAGAATGAGGCCGGAGTCGCTGGAAAGGAGAATCTGGTATGTGGCACTGCTGTCGGGTGCAAGGAGGCCAACTGAGACCGTATTGGACTGGATATCGAGGCAATCCCCGGCGGCTTCGGGGTCCTGCCAGCACGCGTTGGCGGCCCCGGCGTCAAATGCCAAGGTTCCCGCCATCGGGTTCGGGCCCTTGTTGGTGACCGTCAGCGAAACGAGCGCCAATTCGCCATGCCCGAGTGCGCCATCCAGCGTTGGGGTGGCCACGGTGCCGGTTACGTCCAAATCGGTCGCGGTGGGGTGGGCGACGCCGACGCCGATCTCGCCATCCGCAACGACGATGTTGGGCCCGTGAAGCCCGAAATCAATGCCGGTAACTACGGATGACCAATTGAGTGTAGCACCGACGGTTTTGGAGGCCTCGTCAAGGGTGACGATCTTGGGGCCGTTGTCGTCAAGGGCAACGGCGAGCAAGCCATTACCCATCCGGCCGAACGCAGAGGAAACGTTGCCAGGGGCGATGGGTTGGTGCGTATCGGAGCCGCTTACGGCAAGCAGAATGCTGCCGTCGCGAGCGTAGGTCATCAACCCGCCGGCGTCGGAAACCAGGAGGCCGGCCGCGCCCGCGGAGACATTCAGAGGGTCATGGGCGGCGGTGAGTACCGAGTCGCCGGCGGTCATGTTCCCATCCCTCAGGTATGCAGCGTGGATTGCGCCGTCGGGCCCGGCCGCGATGTCAACGATGTTGGCAGTATGCAAGGTGCCGACCTCGACCCATTGGCCGTCCACCAGCATGTGGATGAGCCCATCTGCATCAGACACGACGAGGCGGGCTCCATAGGCTGCGAGGCCCGCGACGGAGCCAGGTGGGGATGGCAAGAAGTGGGAAACAGTTGGTGCGCCGGCCGAGAGCGTGTCGGGGTGCCAGGCGGCAACACCGTCGTTGTCCGCGATGAACGCGTAGCTGCCGTTGGGGTGGAACCAGCCATCCTGGAACGTTAGTTGTGACCCGACTGCCACGGCGCCATTTTCGTCGGTCGTGGTTGCCGAGCCATCCGCTAGCAAAGGAAGTCCGGGCAAGGCAGGCTCTCCCGGGCCTTGGAGGCCATCGCCATCAAAGTCCCAGAAGACCGTCGCAGTACCAGGCTCCGCGTCACTGCTGTTGTCCTGGCCTTGCACCGCCATCATGGGGGCGAGGAGAAGCGTTACCACAGTGAGGGCTAGGAGCCGACCTTGGTGCATCGGGGCAAACGAGGCCGCCTGGAGGCTTTAGGCTTGATGAAGCCGGCTGCAAAGGATAGAGGAAAGGAAAAAAGGTGGTTTAGAGCCAGCCAAACAAGGAATCCAGGAGGCTGGTCAAGAAACCAGGCGTCGAACTTTCGGCGCTGACACCAGCCGCGGCGCCGCCCGGCCCTGCGGTCGCATTGGCTCCAGCATCGACACTTGCATAGCCGGCAGCCGCGCTGGGCGCCGACGCGTATCCAGTCGCCTGGGCTTGGGCGGTCGTTGCCGCATTCGTGGCCGCACTGACGGCGCCGTGCGCCGTGCTGGTAACGTAGCCAAGGGCGTTAGAGGCTGTACCCGCGGCGGCACTGGCCGTCGCGGGGGCCGTAGTCGTAGCATCGGCGCTTGCATGCGCGCCCACATCGATGCCGGGGGCTTGCACCGCCCCAGTGATCGAAATGGGTAGAGCCGCGGCGGTAGGAGCAGCCACAAGGGCGAGGAGGGCGGTCAAAAGGCTGGCTTTCAGGGCATTGGTGGGTTGCATGTTGGTCACCACCCTTGGCTCGGCGTCCCGGGAATATAGGGAGATTCGATGTTGGCGTGATACGTGGCAGCGCGCAGCCTCCTGGCGCGACGGCGTGCATCAGGGGGCAATGGGATAAGGGCCGCTGGCCCCATTGGCGCTTCTTCAAGGAATCCGAGCATCGAGGCCCAACTATGTTGGGAGCGCTCTTCCTCGTTGGCCTCGGCCTGTCAGTCGGCGGCGTGGATGCCGAGGCAGCGCTGCTTGGAGAAGACCTGGTAGATGTTGGGGTGGCAGCCCCAACTCTCGGGGTCGCCGTCGATGCAGAGGTCCTCGGCGACGCGGGCCTCGTCGGAGTTGGCGTACAGGCAGGTGACCCTGCACAACAACGGACCGGCGCCGAGGCGGCCACCCCGCAGGAACCAGCCCGATGGCAAGACCCGGCGGTTGTTGGGCCACCGTTGGCGCTTGCCGCGCTGGCCCCCTTTGCTCGCCGGATTTGGCGCCTGCTGGCGGCGGGTGCTGGCATCGGCCTCTTTAGCCGCATTCAACCCGACCATGAAGTGGATCATGAGGTGAGAGCGCAGATGATGGATCTCGTGACTAGTGACCCGGGCGTGGATATCTCCACCATCCAAACCCGCACGGGGGTGGCGTGGGGCACAGCCGTGTACCATCTGCGCCGGCTGGAATCGAGCGGCCACCTGGTATCAACCAAAAGCGGCAACCGCCGGTGTTACTGGGTGCGCGGTTCGCAAGAGGCCGCGGTTCGTGACGCCCTCCTGGCCCTTCGCCCCGAAAATGCACGTGCCATCGCCAAAGCAGTCGTGGCACACCCGGATGCCACGCAGAAAGAGGTGTGTCAGGTGGCAGGCGTTGGCAACCCGGTTGCGTCCAAGTTCTTGAAGAGAATGGAGGCAGCCAGCCTCGTTGAGGTGCGCCAGGATGCCCGTTGCCGGCGCTATCGCCCGACGGCACAAATGGCCATAGCACTCAACGCGAGCCCATCGCGGCCCTTTTAGTCAAGCCCAGCATTGGAGGGGCCGTCGAGGCGCCATGATCGATACAATGCCGAAGATCGGCATCACGGGTTTACCGAATGTTGGGAAGACTGCCACCCTTGCTGCGATTTGCCGCAAACTGGAACGAGACGAGTTTGTCATTGGTGGCATGATCACCCGCGCCTACCGGCCCGACCCTGATGGACCTCGCGTCGGTTTCTACGTTGAGGACTGGCAAACCGGGGAAAAGGAAGTCTTCAGTTCCAAGGAGTTCAACACCAGAGACAAGGTGGAAACGGACGACGGCGTGTATTACGTCGACACGGAACCACTGGACCGCATCGGTGTGCAGGCCATCAAGAACAGCATCCTCGACGAAGAAGTCGACATCATCATCATTGACGAGGTGGGGAAGATGGAGATGCACTCGGAGGCCTTCAATGAGGCCGTCAAACTGGCCTTGGATTGCCCGAAGCCCATCATCATGACGTTGCACAAGAAGAGCCGCAACCCACTGCTGCAGGACTTGCGGCGCCGTGACGACGTACGGATACTAGAGGTGACACAAGTCAACAAGAACCTCCTGCCGTACAAGATTGAGAAGTTGTTGAAGGACCACCTCAACACCACGTACTACTGATGGCCGCCCCAGGCGGCGACCTGGCGACGGAGGGGACAACCGCCCTACCTGTAGTGGGCGAGAACCTGGCTGGGCCCGCCAGTCACGACCGCGACCAGCCGTTCCATAACCCCGCCATGGCACTCAACCGTGATCTCTCGGTGCTGCTGGTGGACGCCTATGGGGCGTCGCGGGGCCGCCAAATCGACGTGGCAGACGCGCTGGCTGGCGCGGGCGCCCGCAGCCTTCGCCTAGCCAACGAATGCAAGGCAGACATCGTGGTGCACGCCAACGACGGCGATCCGAACGGCATTGCCGCTATTGAAGTGGGGCGCCAGGCGAACAAGATTCCCCAAGCGCGACTTCAGGCGGCTCGAGGGAATGCCCACGCATTCCTAGCGGCCCGGCGCTTTGACGTGGTCGACATCGACCCCTTCGGTTCACCCAGCCCGTTCCTCGACGCCGCAGTGCGCGCCACACGCCACAATGGACTCGTTTGCGTGACGGCCACGGATACGGCGGCCCTGGCGGGAACCTACCCGCGTGTCTGCCGCCGGAGGTACGGAGCCGAACCTGCTGGCCAGGGTACACCATGGGCCAGGGAGGCGGGGTTGCGCATCTTGGCCGGTGCCGTAGTACGGTCGGCTGGGCGCTTTGATCGCGCCGCCATCCCGGTGCTGTCCGTAGCACAGGATCACTGGATGCGCGTCGTGTGCAAGGTGAAGGATCAACGGGGCGGCTCCAGCGTAGCCAATCGACTAGGGTGGGCTTGGCATGACTCTGACGTGCCTGTCACTAGTGGGCGACCGCGGCCCGAGGCAGCTGGCCCGCTGTGGCTGGGCCCGCTCCACGAGGCAAGCATTCTAGCAGCGATGCAGGACCTTACCGCCGATACGAGCAAGGCGGGCCGACTGCTTGGGGCCTTGGCCGACGAAGCCGATGCTCCGCCGTTCCACGTGGACCCCGGCGCGCTCCAACGACACTTCGGCGAACCCATGCCGCGCCGAGACATCTTCATCAAGGCGCTGATTGCGGCGGGCCACGGGGCCGCCAGGACCCACCTGGACCCCCAGGGGATTCGCACGGACGCGAGCCTCGAAGAGATTGGCAAAGTGTGGGACGCTTTGCACGCAAACCCCTAATCCTGGGAACCCTGGTTGGTGCTTGTGCTGCTCCTTGTCCTCATGGCCCTCATGGGTGCCGACGTTGAATCCGGGTCTACGCCCAACGACGCTGGCGACACGGTGGGGGCTTGGATTTGGACCGACGGTGAACCAGCCGGCGCCGCATGGCTCGACGCCAAAGGCGTAACGACGCACCACCTGAATCACCTGCAAATGGTGACATTCTACGCCGCGGAGGACGTGGCAAACGAATTGGTGCGACGCCACGGCGGCAAGGTTTGGCCCAACGAGCACTTCGAGTTGCACCTCGACCAATCGGTTCGCTACATTGAGGCGGACGTTGTGCAACGTGCCGTGGGCACGGTCCGCACGGGTCCAACCGTACTCGTGGTCGATACCGGCGTGGACAGCCTACACCCAGACTTTCAGGATGGGAACCTCGCCGCCAATGTGCAAGCCGTCCGGCAAGGCGGCCTCGTCGTTGGAAGCCTGGACCAGGCCCCCGTTGTGGATACGGTCGGCCACGGCACGCACGTTGCCGGCATTGTATCTGGCACGGGAGACGCCACTGGCCCCCGCGACCCCTCCTACAAACGCTTCGAGGGCGTCTACGCTAACGGGCGTGTGGCATCCTATCAGGCGAGCAACGACCCCGAAACTGGTGAGCCCAGCGTGGACACATTGGCCGCCCTGGAAGCATTTGACTGGGCACTGGAAAACAGGGACCGCTTCGACATCCGCGTCGTCACTAACTCTTGGGGCCACTCCGGCACCGTCGACGTGGACCACCCTATCAATGAAGCAAGCCTCCGACTCTACACCAACGGGTTGACCGTAGTGTTCTCGGCAGGCAACCAAGGCGACCCTGGCACATTGAACCGCCACTGCGTGCTACCTTGGGTAATCTGCGTGGCCGCCGGCGACCTCGACAACCGCCGCGCCAGTTTCAGTTCCCAAGGCCACGAAGACCAGACACGACCCTACGATCACCCCGATATCACGGCGCCAGGTCTCTTCATCAAGGCGGCCAATCCCGTGGCATCTTCGGACATCCTCGACCTGTCCGCGACCAATCTGTACGTGGACCGTAGCGGCACCAGTATGGCCGCCCCCCATGTGGCAGGTGCAGCCGCGTTGATTCAGGCTGCCAACCCGGACCTCAGCCCTGATCAGGTCATGGACATCCTGATTGCGACGGCATCTCCGATGGCTGACGATATTCACCGCGTGGGCGCTGGTTACTTGGACGCGCGCGAGGCATACAACCTCGCCACGGGAACCGTTGGCAATCGTGCCGCGTTCCTAGCCGGTCAGGAAGTCAAGTACGCCGGCGAAGCAAGCGGTGACGCGGGCCTTGCTAACGACCCGCTATCGGTTGGCTTCGATTCCACCGTGCGTCCGTCACCCCTGAGGTTGCCGGCGCAGGAGGACATCTTCGTCACCACGCCATTGGCCCTCATCCTGTTGGGGGCGGCGCTCGTGGCCGCCCTCGGCGGCACCAGATTGCGTGGCTAGGGATTCGGGGTGGACCACGGCCCATGGGCTTCCGATACTCAGGGCGTACAAGCCGACGGCTACCACATAGCCAACAATCGCCGCGGTTAGGTTCCAGACGCCGCTTCTCAGGGTGGCGATGAACCTCACCGTGAATCCACTGTTGACATCAGCGTCCGGCACGAGGCCGTCAATGTTCCAGGTGGAAAGGACGGCAAAGGAGAGAACCAGACCCGCCGCAAGACGAAATGCCGGGAAACGAGTGGCCGTGAATCGCCAGGCGCGCGGGTCGGGCTGCCACTGCGCCGCCAGCCATGCGATGAAACCGAGGCCCAGGAGGACGGCACCGATTGTTCCCATCACGGGGTCGTCGAACCATGTTTGAGGGGCAGGGATCAGTAGCCGCACGGTCCATTGGCTTTCGCCGACACTAGTGGCACCGGCCTGGAGGCCAGTCATGAACCATGCGCCGAGTAAGGCGAGGGGCGACCAGAGGAGCCACGCCGGGACCCAAATGGTCCTGGCACCGCGTCGGCTGACCATGATGGCACCAGACACGCACGGCCCTTAGGGATTGGGGTATCAGCCAGTGAGATAGCCCCGCAGCGCACGAGCCTGCCAGACAAGAGCGGCCGCGAGCCCGAGGAGAACAGGGAGACCTGCGGCGAGGCCACCAATGTCGAAAGCGAACACGATGGCATCGATGGCAAGCGCCGCGGCAGTCGCCACGACGACGCCTTGCTCCTTGAGGAAAATGCCCGCGCCTAGAAGCGGGAGCAACATGGCGCCGACCCAAAGCGCTGTCTCGGCGGCATCCGGGAACCAGCCGTCACTACTGGGTTCAATGACCTCGAACGTGAACATCACCATTCCAACCGCCACGCCAACGACTGCTAGGGCGCTAGCAGGGCCGCGCCAATCACGGTCCAACGTTCGGCCAAAACCGACGACGGTCCCCAGGTGTGCCAGTCCTGCCACCAGGAACAAAGTAGTCGCCAAGTCCTCGTTGTCAATGGTTTCGAAGATGCCGTTGCCAATGAGTGGGAAGAAGACAATCGTGCCGATTGCGGGGACCAGGCCACGGTTGCCACGGGCCCACACTAGGGAAATGGCCGCAAACGCTGCGAGGAACGGAACGAGGCTGAAATCGCTGGGCGCAATGGCGCCGGCTCCAAACAGCAGGGTAAGCGCCGCAGCCATCATGCCATCGGCAAGTGCGGCCTGCCGGAGGCGCGCAAGGGCTGCACCACCCACCACAGCCGCGACGGCCAACGCAAGCCAGAGGAACATGCTGGCGGTGTTGGACATGTCGAGGATGACGGCGGTGGCAATTCCGGCCGCACCAACTAGGATGCCCGCCAGGCCGTACAGCGCCATGGCGCCTGTGCCTTCGCCTTCTGTCGAGTAGCGGCCCTCGATGGTTTCCAGGGCCCCTTCCTTGAGGAGGCCATCCTGGTCCCATTTGCGGGCCTCACGAATGAGGGCACGCGATGTGCGCGAATCCATGGCCCGCGAGCGGAGAGGCCCCCTTTTCACCTTGCCGCGTCGGCCATCGGCGCCTGTCGAGGGGGCTAGGCGCCCTGTTCCGACGCGTGTTCCACTAGGGCCGCGGTTGCGGCGCCTGGTGGGAGGGACCTACCAATGGAGGCAAAGACCGCCTCGATGGCAGCCCAGCCCGCCGCCAGTTCGCTCCAGGTCGTGCTCGCCATGTGGCCAATGCGGAATACATCGCCCTTCCATTGCGCCT
>JBFJXU010000079.1:0-8505 GCA_041622975.1 Thermoplasmatota archaeon | reverse complement strand
GACAAGGGGACCGTGTGGATAGAGGGGGAGAAGCGTCGCTTGGCGGCCGTGAAGGATGAGAACGGCACGGTGTGGTACCGGCTTCGTGGCACGACGCCCGTCGTCGGGGACAAACTGCAATGCGAGTTGGATCAGGAGACGCGGGACGAAGCCGCCCGGGCGCACGCGGCGATGCACTTGGTGATGGCTGGCATCCCTGGTGCCCTCGTGGTGGATCCGGAGGTGAAGGGCGGCGGCCATTTTCGTTTGGTGTACCAGGGCTTCGTGGCACCCAACGCCTTGGCGGAGGCACTACAGAAAGCGAATCAAGCGGTGGCGGCGGACACGCCCATTGCCACGGCGTTCATGGACAAGGCCCACGCCGAGGCTACGACGCAGTCATTCACGCCGCCGGACCCGGTTCCGGGGCCTGACCCGGCGCCGTTCGTTGACATTGGCCCCACGAGGATGCCGTGTGATGGCGCCTTCCCGGACCGCACGGGGAACATCGGGAACATCGTCATTGTTCATGCTCGCATGGGTCGTGATGGCTTCGTCGTGACGGGACGCGTGGGGCCCTGACTACGCGGTCTGGTTCGGGGGACTCGTTTACAAAGATGCGTGGCTTTCGTGCCTTGCAGCGTCATGCGCTGCGGAGTCATTGGCATGAAGACCTCCGTGTTGTTCGCCTTGCTTGTGTCACTAGCACTCTCATCTGCTAGCGTCGCCACGACCTGCACGCCCAGTGCGTCGGATGCGACGGGTGTGGGTGGCCTCTACGTTACCAATGATGGATACGTCTACCAGGAAGCCAATGGCATTGAAGGATTGCAACGCGACGATGTCGCCGCCGATGACACGTGCGGTGGTGACATCCAGCCGGATGCTTTCATTGCCAACGCGTAATCTTGGAGATCTTGCTGGGCGTCGGGCCTGCGGGCCTGCTGCGTTTGACAATGGTTTCATAGCATTGCATGAAAGGTGACATGTGCAATCCGTCACGGAGTTCTTTGCCCCGTTTGCGCATGTCCCTGGCCGTTACGAAGTGTGTCGCATCAGGAGCCCGACGCATGGCGTCTTTGACTCGTTCATTGTTCTGGGTGAATCTACGAGTGTGCCAGCCACGGTGTACGTGGCGAGTGACGCCGGCGGCGAATTCATGGCGCAACGTTACCCGGAGTGTGCGACGCTGCGCGCGGACCACTTGGGCATTGATGAGTCGGATGACGCCTTGACGGTCCGGTGCGCCCTGCGAGCAAGCATTGGCCCGATTCGCAAGGCAAGCATCCGTTTCCAAGCCGACGCAGGCACTCCACGCGAAGTGCCGTATGGTGCTCAAGACCGACCTGTGTGGGGTAGCCGTTGGGCATGCACAGGCGTTGACCTCGAATTGGATGCGCGCGTCACGGGGCACCTGCATGGCCCCGACGTTGATGTCCGGTTTGAGGAAGACCCGGGCATCCTAACGGTTGGCTCATACGGGCATATCCGCCCGCTCAACCGGTAGCACCGGGGCGTCAAGGGTTGTCGGGCCGATTCGTGGTTGCCTTAGAAGATTCACGCCGTGTACGCTGTTTCCAAGTTTGAGCGGGACTCCAGGTAATGGGTCACGCTTCCTGCAGGCTCGGTACATCAATAGGTGAGTCATAGATTGACTCGTGGAGACCCTGACGTTCGGAATCCTGGCGGACCTCGCGACGGCCGCCCTGGCGGTTTACGTCGCCTTCCGAGTCCGGCAGGCCAATCGGTGGGGCCTCAATGGGTGGTGGTCGCTTTGGTTCTGGTATGGTCTTGCTGGCTTCCTCGTTCTTGACGGAGGATATGCTGCACTGGTGTTGATTGCCGAGCCTGGGGCGCCGGTGCCGGTGATGGTCCTGTTAGTGCGAAGGCTCCTGTTCGTGCTGGGCGCAGCGGGGCTCGTTGTCTACCTAGCGCACGTGGCCGGCCTCGACCGCTTTCGTCCCTGGGTTCTTACTTGGTACGTGGTCGTAGCGACGGTAGTGGAAGCAACGACCCTCTACCAAGATCCAAGCGGCCATGTCCGCCTGCCATGGTCCATTCAATTCATCCACGCAAGGCCAACGCCAGTGTGGTTCAATCTGGCGACCGCTCTGGCGATTTTTTCACCCCTTGTGGCCGCGGCCATCGCTGGCTTGCTGCGTTATCCGCTGCAGCCAAGCCGGGAACAACGCTTCCGCTTGGTGGCATTAGAGACCAGCGTCATTGGATTCTGCGTCGGCATCTCCCTGGGTTTCTGGGACAATGATTGGTACTGGTACGGGCTCTTTGAAAATCGGTTGGCGGTCACCATCGTTGCGGGCATGTTGTTTGCGCTACGGCCTCCGTGGGTGGTGCGACGGGTGTGGGGAATCAATCATGTCCGCAATCGTTCGCAATGGATTGTCTGAAGGCGCTGCCAGTCTGGCTTGGGTGTTTCGTAGGGGGCCGGGCGCTTGACGTACGGGTCTGGGCGTGGTTCCATCCTGAACTTCTAATACGGTCTTGCTAACCCCGATGCATGTCAGAACTTCCCGATGCAGTGGTCGAGTTCCTACAGCGGCCCACTAGTGTTGGTGGCAAGGTCAACGGCGCCTTGGTCGACGACGTTGGGGCGCTTCTCTTGCAGCTTGGAGATTTGACGATTCTTGGACACCTTGCGCGGTCAGACCGTGACATCAGCGTGACGTGGAAAAGTGCCTCGGGGGTCACTGGCGCCACCCGGTTCGCTCTCGATGAGCAAGGCAAAATCGAAACAGTCGCCGTTCGGTGGGAGGGCCTGTGAAGGTCACGGTCCGAGCCTACCTGCCCGGTTCCATTCAGGATGTATTCACCTTCGTGGCAGACCCCGTGAACGACCCCCTATGGGTCGACACGACGCCCAAGGTCTGGCAAGTGAAGGGCGATGGACCGGGACTGGATGCGGAGTACGCCTTCGAGCAAGGCGTGCAAGGCACCGTCGCGGAGGGGACCATCACGTTCGAGCGGTTCGAGCCCCCGCACCACATCACGTTCCGGGTCGAGGACAAGTTTCGCGTCAGCCGCATCACGTATGACCTCGCCATTGGCCGCGACGGCCGAGTGATGCTACGCCAAGTCAGCCGGCCCAAGTGGAAGCCAGCCCGCCTCCGGCGGCTTGCCTGGCTGACCTGGGGCCCCGTGCGCAGGCAATTACGCAAGCAGATGCGGGCCCTCGAAGCGTATTGGGTCGAGCGTGCCTCCGCCGCCCCGGCGCCCCCACATTAAGTAGCATGGGCACAAGTTAGTGCCATGAGTGACCGCCTGTCACAGGGGTTCGAGCCGGTCAACGCCAAGGAATGGGTCATGGTGGCCCTAGCAGTCCTCAACCTGGCAATTCTGGCTGGGGGCAATTACACGGCCTGGCTTCCGCAATGGATCCACCCGATTTTGGTGTACGCCGACTTGGCGATTCTCGCCATATTCGGCCTGGAGTTCGTGACACGCCTATTGCGGGCCAAGAGCAAGAAGGGATTCGTCGTGACCCATTGGTACGACGCGGTGGCGCTACTGCCTGTGGCAAGCGGCTCCATCCGTGCCCTGCGCCTCGTCCGGCTGCTACGCATCTTCACCGTGAAGCGCACTCAATGGGATGGGGAACCCAATTGGATGGTGGCATTCTTCAAGCACGTTCTGCGGCGCAACTTGACGCCAATCCTAGCCGTCCTCACCAGACCCCTTCTGGCCGCCATGATTGCCGTCGTCGAGGCGCCCCTGCGCAAGGCTCGGTTTGCCGCGCTCGTCGGTGATGTCTTGGACAAGCAACGCGCTGGCATTGAAGCGGTCACCATTGCTAGCATGCGCGCCGTGAAGCCAACCAAAGCCATGGCGGACCTGGGCATCACCAAGAAAGCAGTCCACCTCATCACTGACTCCGTATTGGACACCGTCACCGAAGTGCTCCGGTCGGACGAACTCAACGACCTCATGGCCGATGCTGTGGGGGACGTCCTGCGGGCCGCCGGCGGCGGCATGGAGGGCGACACCAAGAATGCCGGCGTCGCAGGTGCGACACCGGTCGCGGCCCCCCAGGTGACATAACGGCCCGCCTTGCCGGGTCTGGCGGCCCTCCTGAAAACCCGCTGCCTTCACTTCCCCTGCCAAAAAGGCCAACTTGCAGGTCAGACATAGATGGCGTGTGGCGAGCCCTAAGGGCCCTCTGGCCTCGTTTCACCCCACCATCCAGGCTTGGTTCCAGGAGACCTTGGGGGAACCAACGCGGCCGCAATCGGACGCTTGGCCACGCATTCGCGAGGGCGGCCACGTGCTCGTCGCAGCACCAACGGGCAGTGGCAAAACGCTGACTGCGTTCCTCAACGCTATTGACGACCTCGTCCGGCGAGGCCACCAATTGCCGGACGAGACTGCCGTGCTGTACGTGTCGCCACTCAAAGCGCTCAGCAATGACGTCCAAAAGAACCTCCAGGGCCCCCTGGATGACCTGCGCGAACGCGACCCCACGTTGCCCGAGATTCGGGTCACGGTGCGCACGGGTGACACCCCGGCCGCGCAACGCACCGCCATGCGCAAGCGGCCGCCTCACATTCTTGTCACGACCCCGGAGTCACTGTACGTCCTGATGGGCAGTGAATCAGGCCGCACTATGCTTGCCACCGTCGGCTCCGTTATCGTGGATGAAATTCACGCCCTGGCACGCGACAAGCGTGGCAGCCACCTAGCATTGAGCCTGGAACGTCTCGACAAATTGGTGACCTCCAGTGGCCGTCCATCCCCGCAACGAATCGGCCTCTCCGCAACGCAGCGCCCCATTGAGGAAACGGCCGCACTACTCGGCGGCGTGAATCGTGACGTCCACATTGTGGATGGCGGCCACCTTCGCCATTTGGACCTGGCTATCGAAGTGCCAGACAGTCCCTTGGAAACCGTGTGTAGCCACGAAACATGGGGTGAAGCCTACAACGGCATGGTGCGCCTCATCGATGACCACCAAACCACGTTGGTGTTCGTCAATACACGCAAACTGGCTGAGCGAATCGCGGCGCGCTTGACCGACCGCCTCGGCGAAGACGTGGTGTCGTGCCATCATGGCAGCCTCAGCCGCGCCAGGCGACTGGATGCCGAGGAGCGACTCAAGAACGGTCAACTTCGAGCCCTCGTTGCAACGGCGAGCCTTGAACTCGGCATCGATATCGGCGACGTGGACTTGGTCATCCAAGTGGGTTCAACCCCTGCCATTGCCACATTCCTGCAACGGGTCGGGCGCGCGGGTCACGGCGTCCACCGTACGCCGAAGGGCCGCATTTTCCCCCTGACGATTGATGAACTGGCGGAGTCGGCGGCGCTGCTCGAATCCGTCAACGCCGGAGAATTGGACCGCACCATTCAGCCCGTGGCTCCACTGGATATCCTCGCCCAGCAAATGGTCGCGGCCTGCGTCGGCGATGCATGGGGTGAGGACGAACTCTACGATACGTTGAGGCGTGCCCACCCGTACCGAGACTTGGCGCGGTCCGACTTTGATGACATCATTCGTCTGCACACGGATGGTCGCGGAGCCCTCCTTCACCGTGATGGCGTCAACCGTCGGCTTCGGGCAACCAAGCGCGCCCGCCTCACGGCAATTACGTGCGGTGGCGCCATTCCAGATGTTGCGGATTACACAGTGATTGAGCAGCCGGCGGGCCTGCGGGTGGGCCGTGTCAATGAGGACTTTGCAATTGAATCCTCGGCGGGTGACATTTTCCAACTAGGCAATACGTCCTGGCAGATTCTCAAGGTCGAGCAAGGCAAGATGTACGTCCGTGATGCTCAGGGGGTGCCGCCTACCCTGCCATTCTGGCTTGGCGAAGCACCCAGCCGCACGGAGGAACTCTCCCAGCGTGTGGCAGGCATCCGCGTCGCCGCCGATGGTGGTCCGCCAGCCGTTTCCGGCCTGCCCGCAAGCGGCGCCGAACAATTGCACGAACACGCCGCCGAGGGCCGTCGCGTACTCGGCGCCGTGCCAACCCAGGCCCACGTAGTACTCGAGCGATTCTTTGACGAGACGGGAGGCATGCAACTCATTCTCCATGCGCCGTTTGGCTCGCGCATCAATCGCGCTTGGGGCTTGGCGTTACGCAAACGCTTCTGCGTGGGCTTCGGGTTTGAGTTGCAGGCCGCGGCAACGGAGGATGCCTTGTTGTTATCCTTGGGGCCGCAGCACAGTTTCCCGTTGGAAGAGGTCTTTGACTACTTGCACCCGGACAGCGTGGAAGAAGTCCTCACGCAGGCACTTCTCACGAGTCCCATGTTTGAGACGCGTTGGCGGTGGAACGTTGGTCGAAGCCTCCTGGTGGAACGATTCCAATCGGGCCGCCGCGTCCCGGCACCCCTGCTTCGGATGCGAAGCGACGATGCCCTTGCCAAGGCCTTCCCGGATGTTGCGGCTTGCTTCGAAACCCTCGACGCCGGCCCCATCAAGGTCCCCATGGACCACCCCATCGTTCGCCAAACTGTCCTTGATTGTCTCCACGAAGCCATGGACATCGATGGGTTGCGTGGCATTCTGCAACGCATCCGCGATGGCGCCATTCAGACTAGTGCCGTGGACACGCCGGAACCATCCGTGTTCGCCCACCACATCATCAGCGCCAGGCCGTATGCTTTCCTTGATGATGCCCCCCTCGAGGAACGACGCACCCAGGCAGTGATGACGCGCCGCGCACTCAAGCCGGCGGACGCCGATGGTGTGGGTGCCCTCGACCCGGAAGCGATTGAGCGCGTTCGCCGTGAGGCATGGCCGTCCCCTGGCCACGCCGAGGAGGTCCACGAAGCCCTGACCTGGATGGGATATGTGACCAACGATGAAGCAGGCCAACACGGTTGGATTGGTTGGCTCGAGGACTTGGACGCCGCTGGCCGCGTGCAATGCGACCAGGGACGATGGTTCGCTGCGGAGGCTTCCCGGGAGCCGACGGATGTCCTAGCGGGTCGGCTAGAGGCCCTGGGGCCCGTGGCTGCCGCAAACTTTGCCAAACAAGATCTGGCAACGCTCCAGGTCTTAGAAGAACGAGGCCTCGCCATGCGGTGCCGTGTCGATGGCGAGGATGCCTGGTGTGACCGCCGGCTGTTGGCACGGGTCCATCGCTACACCATCGAACGCCTGCGCAGCGACATCCGTCCCGTGCCCCCTGCCACGTTCCTTCGCTTCTTGGCCCAATGGCAACATGCCACGCCGGAGACCATGCTGGATGGCCCTGTGGGCGTCGAGACTGTGCTGAACCAATTGGCCGGCTACGAGGTCCCGGCATCGCAATGGGAACAAGTTCTGCGGGCACGCGTCAAGGGTTACCGACCCGAATTCCTGGACAACTTGACCCTGAGCGGTCGCTTCGCATGGGGGCGGCTTTGGGGCCGTGGCAATGGCCCTGTTCGCTCCGCCCCGATTGCGTTCGTACCACGTCACGACCTGGCCCACTGGCAGGCATTGGACAACAGGAAAACGCCGGACTTGGATGGCTACGCGGGTGCGGTCTTCGATGTCTTAACGGCCAAGGGCGCCGTGTTCCCCCAGGAGATCGAAACGAGTGCCGGGTTGCTGCCTAGCCAAGTGGAGGAAGGCGTTGGGCGGCTCATCAGCCAAGGCGTGGTGACGGGCGATTCCTTTGCCAGCCTGCGTCACTTACTGCGGGCGCCGAGCCGCCGACCGCGGCGCGGACCGGGGGCCCATGCCTCACTCACCGGCCGCCTGAGCATCCTGGCCACGGGCGCGGTGCAGGGAGATGCACTGGACCCAACGGAGGACCAAGTCGCCTTTGTTGCCAAGGTACTGCTTGCTCGTACGGGCGTCGTTTTCAAGCGGACCTTAGAACGGGAACGAATGCCGATTCCATGGCGCCTACTGGTGCGTCACTTCAAACGAATGGAACTACGGGGTGACGTTCGGGGTGGACGGTTTGTGGAGGGCTTCGCAGGCGAACAATTTGCCTTACCCCAAGCCGTCGAGGCCTTGCGCCGGTTGCGCCGGCAACAATCGGCTGGTCAGCAGGACCAGGCGCTCGATGTGCCTGCAGGTGACCCCTTGAATCTCCATGGAATTCTCGACGACGACCCACGCGTCAGTCCCTTGCGCCGTGACAAAGTCGCAGTCTAGCCAGCAATTGTCGTGGTTCTCATGGCGAACCCTTCAAATCGCCGGGGCACTGGGTCCAGTCACATGCCTCACCTGTCTGCCTCCTACTCCGTCACGGCTCGCCTAGAAATTGACAACCAGCCCGGCATGCTTGGCAGAATTGCCACCCGGATTGGGGAGGCCGGCGGAAGCATCGGCGCTATTGACACGGTCCGCACGACGAACAAGGGGCAATGCCTCGTGCGAGACATCACCATCAATGCAGCCAGCGAAGCCCACGAATCTACGCTGAAAGCAGCCCTGCGGGGCATCAAGGGTGTCCGCCTCGTGGCCATGAGCGACCGGACCTTCCTCATGCACCTTGGCGGCAAGATTGAGACGCTCAGCCGGCTGCCTCTCAAAACCCGCGATGACTTGAGCATCGCTTACACGCCGGGCGT
>JBFJXU010000078.1:0-8545 GCA_041622975.1 Thermoplasmatota archaeon | reverse complement strand
TACGACTTCCCAGGCCCCAGTGTACCCATTCAGGAACTACAAGGCCTGGGCCCCACCAATGCTCGTCGCCTCGAGGAAGCTGGCGTCCACACGACGGCTCGCCTCGCCTACGAAGATGCTGGCCACTTGTCGGCTGAAACCGGCATTAGTGAAGGCAAGATTCGCCGCTGGCAGGCCATGGTGGAATTGGAGAAGGTGGACGGCATCGGACCCCAATTCGCATACATCATGGCCCAAGGCGGCATCGCAGGCATCGATGAACTCAAGCGACGCAAGGCCACCAGCATCGCCGACCAAGTGGATGACCCATCCATCACGGCCAAGCGCATCGAAGGCTGGCAGGAAGCCGCCAAGGCCATTCGCCGTGTTCGCCAGGACATCCCCGCCCAGTAGAACTACGATCAAGCCACCAGATAGGCTCTAATAGGGGCCCCAAGTCGGCCGGCTTGGACAGTGTCGCTCCGTTCGTAATGATGGGGTTGCGCTGGTCAGAAGTGATATCATGGCACGCATGCACGCCCGGACCCGCGGTTCCAGCGGTTCCACTAAGCCCGTACGCGATGGCAGCCCCGAATGGGTTCCCATCCTCCCCCGTGAAGCCGAGAAGAAGGTCGTCGAACTGGCCCGTGAAGGTGTCCAGCCTGCCCTCATCGGCACCATTCTGCGCGACTCCTACGGTGTCCCCAGCGTTCACGACTTGACCGGTAAGAAGGTCGGCGAAATCATCGCTGCCGCGGACCTCTCCCCGAACGTCCCCCAGGACCTCAAGAACCTCATCAACCGTGCCATCAACCTCCTGGAGCACAGCAAGGCCAACCCAAAGGACTTGCACAATGCTCGCGGCCTGGCACTCATCGAGGCCCGCATCCGCCGCCTCGCCAAGTACTACAAGACCACTGGCCAATTGGCTGAGGGTTGGAAGTACACCCGCGACGGCGCCCGCCTTCTCGTGGACTAATCCCAGTGGAATCCCCGCTGGCAGCCGACGCCGCCAAGGCGGCCGACGCTCTCACCAGGGGACGCTGGTTCATCAGTACAGATACCGACGCCGACGGCCTCGCCGCTGCGGCCGTCATCTCCACGGCTCTTGCTCGAGCGGGCACGCCACACACGGTGCGTGCGAGCCGCGACAAGACGCTCGATGGTCTACGTGGCGTGCTTGACGCGGACGCCGACGGCTACGTGTTCTTGGACAAGGGAACGTTCCACGCCAAGGACCTCGCCGCGCGATGCGACGGCCCCGTCGTGGTCATCGACCACCACAACCTCCACCCCGACGGTCCCGGCGACGCCATCATGGTCAATCCGCGCGCGGTCGGCATGGACGGCGGCAAGGATGCATGCGCCGCAACCACGGCCGTCGCGGTGGCCCTTGCCATGCACCCAGGCAACCTGGACTTAGCGCCCATCGGCCTGGTGGGCGCGATTGGGGACTGGCAACACGTGGGCGGCTGGCAAGGCTGGAACAAAGAACTCCTTGCATCCAGTCGGGCAGCCAAGTACTTGGATGAGCGGCCGGGCCTGTCCCTTCCAGGCGGTCCCTTAGCGGGTGCATTGGCACGCCTCAAGATCGGCTTGGATACCAAGCACGCGGCCACATTCCTGTCGAATCTCGACATCAAGGCCGCCACGGCGGACGACCTCGACGATGAAGCCGCCACTCGACTGGCCTCGGCCCTCGTGGCCTTGTGCATCGAACAAGGTCAAGACCCGGCCCGGCTGGCAGGCAACAACCTCATCCATCCACGCACCGGCGGCACACTGCGTCACGCATTCAGCGTCGCGGATGCATGTGGCCGCCTTGGCGACCCTGGCCTTGGCATTGCGTTTCTCATGGGTGACCCCGCGTCGCGAACACCCGCCCTCGCACGCCAGGAAGAGTACCGCACCATCATCCACGATGGCCTTGTGGCCCTCCACGATGCGCCCCCGAATCGCCTGGAGCACGTTCAATGGGCAAGAACCCGCCGAGCCGCGTTCACGGGCATGATTGCCGGACTTGCCATGGAACACAGCCTCCCCACCAACGACCTCCCTCTCGTCATGGTCGCGGACCGCGAGGACGGCCACCTACAAGTGAGCACGAGGGGCCTGGCCCCCATGCTCGATGCGGGCTTGGACTTGGGCGCCGCCGTGGCCATCGCAGCCAAGGTGGCAGGCGGCGAAGGCGGCGGCCATCCTATTGCCGCGGGCGCCGTGATTCCCGCTGACCGCTTGGAAACATTCTTGCAACGCCTCGACCAGGAGGTTCCATGCCTCGATTGACGCTCCGCATCAACCATGACGATAGCGCGGCCGCCCAGGCAAGTGCAGCAGCATTGGCCCCCGATGACCCCGGAAGCATCGACATCAAGGTGGAGGGCAACACACTCATCATCGGCGTAGAAGCCGACGCGCTGACATCCCTGCTGCGGACCGCCGACGACGTCCTGGTGTGCCTGCGCGCTGCGAACCCTTGAAGCACGGCGCCGGAGTCGCGCCACCCGGCCATGCTGGACATCAAGTTGCTCAGGGAGACACCCCAAGTCGTCAAGGCCGACCTCGAGAAGCGTGGCCGAGACCCTTCGGTTGTGGACCAACTGCTTGCCCACGATGAGACGTGGCGAACCGGCTTGCAGCAGCAGAACGACTTGAGGGCCGAGCGGAACAAAGCAGCCAAAGCCATCAGTGAAGCCAAGAAGGCAGGGGAGGACGCGAGCGAGGCCATCGCGGCCACCAAGGACCTGGGCGAGAGGTTGAAGGCTCTCGAGGCCCAGGTCGCGGACGCGGAGGCCGAACGAGATACCATCTTGCGAGGCCTCCCGAACTTGATGCATGACTCCGTTCCCGTGGGGGCGGACGACAGCGAGAACGTCAAGGTCCGTGAATGGGGTGGCCAGCCAAGCCACGATTTTGCCGCGGTAAGCCACGTGGACCTCCTCGAGTCCCTTGATGTAGCCGACATGGAGCGCGCGGCACGTGCTGCGGGGAGCCGGTTCTTCTACCTCAAGGGTGACTTGGTCATGCTCGCCCGCGCCCTGGAATTCTACGCGCTTCGCGTGCTACGCGAAGAGGGATTCACACCCATTGAGCCGCCGTACATGCTGCGGCGCGAAGCCATTGAGGGCGCCGTCGATCTCTCGGACTTCGAGGACGTCATCTACAAGGTGGAAGCCGGCAGCGGTGCCGCTAAGGACGACGCACCGGAATTGTTCCTCATTGCCACCAGTGAACACCCGTTGGCGGCCCTCCACATGGGGGAAATCTTCGATACTGCCGCCCTTCCGCTTCGTTACGCGGGGGTTTCCCCGTGCTTCCGCAAGGAGGCCGGCGCCCACGGCAAGGACCAGAAGGGCATCTTCCGCGTCCACCAATTCTCCAAGGTGGAGCAGTTCGTGTACTGCACGGCGGAGGACTCATGGGATTGGCATGAGCGACTTATCGCCAACGCCGAGAAGATCTACCAAGGCTTGGAAATCCCGTACCGAGTGGTCAACATCTGCACCGGCGACCTCGGCACCGTGGCTGCCAAGAAGTACGACATCGAGGCGTGGATGCCCGTGCAAGGCGCCTACCGGGAAGTGGTGTCGTGCAGCAACTGCACTGACTACCAGGCGCGACGCTACGGCACTCGCTACCGTGACAACCCCGGCGACCCCACGCAGCCAGTCCACACGCTCAACTCAACTGCCGTGGCGGTCCAACGCACGCTCGTAGCGATTCTGGAGAACTTCCAGCAGGAAGATGGCAGCGTACGCATCCCGAAGGTCCTGCACGACTTGGTGGGCACGGACGTCCTACGCCCCGCTGCCGTAGTGGCCCACGCCTGACCCGTCTCGGTCACCAAGCAGCAGTTCCGTCGCCAGCATGGGCAACGCCTAACAAAGAAGCCGTCCGCATGCACAGCTGCATGCCGCAGAGCAGCACCACCATGGAGCAAGACCTCCGAACAAGCCCAGCCCACATCGCCCTAGTGGGTTGGAACCCCGACGCCATGGCCGGGCTGCGTAAGGCAGGCATGTCATTCCTCGCCATTGTGCCCCCGGACTTTGCCGCCAACATGGAGGAACATGGAATTCCATACGAGCCCTGGGATTTCTCCACCATCGACGAGAAGGCGTTCGACCTCGGCGAGCGGCTCAAGAACCGCGGCGTGGGCGTGGCGGTCCCCCTCTACGAGGAAACCGTGGCCTGGGCTGGCACCATCAACGGCCACCTCAACGACGACCCCCGCCACTTCCGCCGCAGCCTCGTGTTCCGCGACAAAGCCATGATGAAACGCATGGCCCAGATGCACGGCCTCCGCGTGGGGGCCTTCGAGGAAGTAGAGGACGCAGCAAGCGCCAAGCGATTCGTCCAGCGCGTCCAGGACGCCATCCTCGACGATGAAACGCCCCGCATCATTCACCTCAAGCCACTCGACGCCGCAGGCGCCTACGGGCACCACGTCATTCGCAAGCCCGAAGACGTAGATGCCCTTGAGGCCGATTCGTTCCCCTGCATCATGGAAAGCCACCTGGAGGGCCAAGAGTTCAGTTGTGAAATCTTCGTCCACGACGGGGAAATCATGTTCCTGAACATCACGGAGTACGTGCGCCTCGGCCACAGCAATTTCATTCCCGCGAGCCCCGAACTCGAACAATACCGACCCCATATCGAAAAGGCGTGCAAGCGCCTCGTCAAAGCTTGCGGCCTCCGGTACGGAATGCTTCACCCCGAGTTCTTCATCACGGATGACACGGAGATTCGATTCGGTGAAGTGGCGGCCCGGGTCCCCGGCGGCCACATCTTCCAACTCATGGGCACGGCCTACGAATTCGACCCGTACGTTGCCATGGCCAAATGCTGGGACCCCGAAACACCAAAGGAGGAACTCGAGGAAATGTTCCCTCAGCCGGTCGACGGCGCTACCACCGTCGCGGGCTGTCTCATGGTGTACCCGAAGCCTGGCCGGATTGACCGCCTTGACGTGCCCACTGAAGTGGAAGAGGACGAATACTTCGACGGCCACACCCTCGTGAGCCCCATTCCCGGCAAGGTTCCGGAGCGCGACGCATTTGGCAACCACTTCGGCACGGTCTTCTTCCGCGGCGACGACACGCGCCGTATGCGTGAGATTCTCAAGGCATACGATGCACTCGATTACTACGCGTGAGCGACGCGTGCACGAGGCCTTGGAGCGCGTTTGCACCGCCGACGCTCTCATTCGACCCCAACGGGTAGCCGAGTTCCTGAGCCACGCGGCGATTCGCTTGCACCAGGGAGACGTGGCATCCCTTTACGAGGTCGCCCCTCGGTTTGACCTCTGCCAAGGCTTTGCCGGGACACCGTGGGACAGACCTGCCCGGCTACGCGCCCGCCTCTGGGCTGGCAGTTTCGCGGCGGACGAGCCGTACCCAACGTGGGAAGCCCTCAGCACACTCCGCCTACTGGCCATTGTCAACGGCGACCACATCCACGAAGAGGTGGATATGGACGAGGCGCGCCGATTCCTGGAACGGGTGCTCGCCTTCAACCTCGACACCGCTCTTGGGCAGTCCACAGAGGCCCGGAGTCGCGGCAGTGAAACGGCCCGCATGGTCCTGCAATTTGTCATGGAACACGTGCCCAGCGAGGCAGTAGTGGCCGATGTCACCCAAGAGATCCAAGCAATCCTAGCCCAACGGCCCGTCTGGACGCGCCACGTTCGCAAGACCCTCCACATCGTGGATGCCATTGGCGCCGACCATGCACCCATTGAGCCGTTTCTGCAGGCAGTAACCGGTCCAACACGCCTTTCAGACAAGTTTCGGGAGCCCGAGGACTACGAGGCTCACCTGACGGAGGATAACATCGTTGCCGAGTGTCGTGACATGGGGCGCAGCCTCCGGTCGATTGGGCTTGCGTGCCGCCAACACGCAGTGCTGGCACGTCGAGCGGGGCCGCACCTAGCCGAATGCCTGGGCTTGCGGGACAAGCAGCCATTGGACCGCCATCGGCGCCTCGTTGACACCTTCATCCAAGACCTGCCGCCGAGCGAGTCGCAAGCACTACTGGGACTTGCACAATGCTTGGACCAGGGAGTTTTCGACGACGAAGGCATTACGACGTTGCTCACGCAAATCCACGAGCGCGACCCCGACATTGCCCACGGTTGCCTCCGCATTCTTGGTCAGCCGCTCGGTGTAGGTCAAGGCAGTAATCCCACGTGTCAGTCCGCGCGCGCCCTTAGCCTATGGGCCGAGTACCGGCCCGTCCACCTCTTGCGGACGGTGCTTGCTGCCATGGATGGGGACGTCGCGATGGCATTCGAGGGCATTACGTACCACAGCCGAGAGCAACCCGCGGCCCTAGCAGGGATGGACCTCGGTGACGAAGTGGACCCAGTGAGCCGCTTGGTAGTGCCACACCTCGACCGGCTGTACGGGGCCATGATGCGTGCCGCGGCCGGCCGCCTGGCAGACGCCCACAAGTGGGTGAATCCAGCATTCTACGGACCACCCGTGGAGGGGCACTTTACATCGTGCTTCGAGCCGAATACATGGCGAGTGACGCACCACCGACACCTCATGCAGACCCTCATGGCCTTAGACGGGACCAGGAAGCCATTACCGGCCGGCATCGCCGTCACCGACGACCGCGGGCGCCTCCTCGGCCTGCACGCTGTCACCGTCCACCGCATCCAGGATGGCCGGGTGTACTTCTACAACCCGAACAATGAAGGACGCCAAGACTGGGGGGATGGTGTAACTCCCACGGTGCAAGGCAATGGCGAACGGCCGGGTGAATCCAGCCTCCCAACGGAGCATTTTGGCGCCCGATTGTACGCCCTACACCACCCCGCCGTCACACCCATGGACGACGGCCGCGTGGAAGTCGCAAGTGCCATGGCGAAGCGCACATGGGGCCGATCGTACATCTGGGTGGGGTGACCCCGCAGCCCGACCGAATGTTCCTACCCCGTGACCAAAAGTATTGATTAAGGCGAAGTCAGGCGGGTGCCATGCGATTCTGGTGCCCGGTCGTAGTCGCGATTCCCTTGGTTGCCATATTCTTGATGCCGTCGGCTGCGGCGGCAGAGGTGGAGATTCGCAACGTGGTTTTTGATGAAACCCTCGAAGTAGATGTCCCGGCGGGATTCCAGGTGCTGCTGCGCATCCACTGCGACCCACCAATGTTGCCCGACCAAAACGTCGTGCGTGTCTCCCTTGAGGGGCAAGGACTGGTTCAAATGGCCAACGATGCGGTTCGGTTTGATGTTGCTCGCTGCGTCGCCGAAGGGAGTCGAGACTTAGTAGCCGACCTGACAGCCTTTGCCAACTGGGATGCACGGCCGGGGGGCGGTAACTCACTCGTGGCGGCTGCAAGTCTACGCGGGTCCGACGAAGCCCCGGGCCAGGAGGACAAACAGAGCGAACCATTGACCAAGAAATTCGACGTTCGACCCGCTGGTGCCATTGCACTTCAAAGCCCGGGTGCTCGGGTCGTGGGGGACGATGTCGTGCCCGTCCAAATCGGCGCCCAAATCAATGGACCCACCCAGGTAGTCCTAGCCGCTGCCGGCCCCCAATCGGGGTGGATCGAGGCCACGACGGTGACACTGTCCCCCGGGACCCACGGCCTCGCATCCATCAACGCATCGATTCCCGTGGACGCCCCCGCAATGGGCTGGGATTCCCTGGCTATCCCCATGGTAGCCACCGCCTACCAGGGAGAGACGGTCGTAGATGTTCATGAATTCACCATGACCCTGTCCAACGACTCCAATCTCGAGGCGACCTTTGGCGTAGGCGGGCTGGTTGGCCTGCTCGGTGCAGGGGCATGGCTGGCGACGAAGGGGCGCAAGGAATGACACCGGCAAGCGACGACATCGCCACCGGAATGGCTTTTTGTTGCATCTAGGCTGGAACGCCCATGACCGAGATGGATAAGTCTACGGCCAACATCATCGGCATCGCCTTCCTGGTTGGTATGGTGATTATGGTGATCCTCGCAGTGGCGACCTTCGAAGGGACGCCCACCATCATCCTGCTCATCAGTGCCTCCATCTTCCTACTCGTGGGAGTATTCTTCCTGGGTGGCGGCACCGAAGGGGGCATCGCATCCGGGAGCGGCAGCAGCGGATCGAGTCAACAGCAATCCGTGGTCCTGGACAATGGCCGTGTGGTCACGCAGGGCGGTAGCAGCGGCCAGTCCTCGTCTGGCCCTGGGGGCGTCCAAGTAGTGTGTGGCGGCTGCAATGCCCGGAACCCTGACTCTGCAAGGTTCTGTTCCTCCTGCGGAGCCAGTCTTTGAGCAGCCAAAGGAGTCTTGGCAATGCCATCTCCTGGGCCGGTGCCATCTTCCTGGTGGCGGCGTTCCTGTTGCCCATCGGGTTCTTTGCATCCGGCGGATGGGAGGGCATTGTTGCGGGCTTCATTTTCCTGTTCGTCGTCACCCCGATCCTCGCGATTGTGGGCCTCGTCCTGGTCCTCGTGGGCCTGGTTCGCCGTTCCTCGGGTCAAGCCCAGCAACAACAGGTGGTCATCATGAGTGAAATGTACGCAAACTGCCCCCAGTGCGGCCGCGGTCTCGACGGCTCGGAAAC
>JBFJXU010000077.1:0-8588 GCA_041622975.1 Thermoplasmatota archaeon | reverse complement strand
GTCAGCGCATGGAAGGACACCAACGGCTGTCATGGGATTCAGCGCACCCAAGACGAATGGGAGGCCCACGGGTGTCAAGGCGACTGGGGCGACGGTAGCGCCGACGAACAGGTAGCCTAGGCACAGGCAAAATCCACTTCGGCTTCCCTCACCCTGCCTTGGGAAACCATTCTGCTCACCGCCAGGCGGTGCGTCACGCGGACAGCAACGGGTAGCCTCCGGCCGCCAATTCTGGCTGGTCCGGCTGCTCTCGAATGGGGGCACCCAGATGGGCACCTAGTTCCCTGATGGTCTCGTTCATTTGTGCTACGAGATCTGCCATCACATCCTCGCGGATGCGGCCCTCTTGCTCGTCCATGTACACTTTCTTGTATTCGACGCTCAGGGTGATGACCTTGGGCCCGTAGAGGTGGCTGAGGCGCCGGTTTACGTAGCCGCCGTAGAAGACGCCGTTCTCCTCAATGAGGGCTTCTTCGCCAAGGACTGTGTGCTGCTTGAGGCGGTCGAAGAACCAGTCCTTGATTTCCCTGCCCCGGTCGTCGAGGTTCAAGTGGCGTGTGCCCAGGTTGATGACAGGTTTGCCATCCGTGCGCCAGTCAGTGGGTTCGTTGCGCTGGTAGTTGTAGGAGTGGAAGTCGAACAGTACGGCGTAGCCGAACCGGTGGATTGCATCCTCCACGGCGCAGTCAATGAGGGTGTGGTATTCGTACCACTTCTCCAGGCTGAACTCCTTCTCGTACTGGGATAATGGGACCTTCCAGACTTCTTGACCCCAGGCGAGGCTTGGCTTGGTGTACAAAGTGGTGTCGGGCGGCCGGTTGATGTCCAACTCGTAACGGGATTGATTAGGCGTAAGGCAGTGCGTGAAGAGCCCGAGGAAACGGTGCGTTTCCGGGTCTTCCTCGTAGTAGCGACCCGCATCATGGAGGGCAAGTTTGGGGACCAGGTCATCTCGGATGGCATGATGAGTATGAACCGCGGTACCAATGAGCGGGCTGGGTTCCCGGTAGTGGATTCGGCCAGCATCGTATTCGCTGTCCTCCACGAAGGGCCCCTCAGCATCCGCCAGGCGCGTCCGATACTCACGGGGGTAAATGCCGCTGCGGTCAAGGCCGTCGGGCTCGACGCGACGGGGCGGGGCATCCCGGTTTGGTGGCGCTGCGGCGTCCTGCGGGGAAGCTACCAGGAGGCGTATCCCTCCTTGGAAAGTCCACGGGGTTCCAAGGTCATGGCAGGCACAAGGCCGCCACCGTAACTGACGTTGATAACGTTCTTGGGGCTCACGCGACTGTAGGCGCCGGCGTATTCGCCGCCGAAGGCCAACGGATTGATGTTCACGTTGAGGAGTTTCATGGTGCACTGGTCTTCGCCGATTTCGGGGAAGAGTTCCTTCGGGATGTCAGCCAGTTGCTGCACGACCCAGTCCTTGTTCTCGATGTGCTTGTCGCACAATACCTTCCAGTCCTCGCTACTGGTTTCGAAGCCAAGGAAGACGTCCTTGCCCCCGTAACTGCGCGCGGCCTTGAGGACGAGGCGGTCCTTGTTGTCAATGACGAAGTCACGCAGGTTCACGCGGAAGCCGTGGAAATCCGCTTTGTCCTCCCGCAGAATCCACGTCCAAGGGACGTGGTCGCGGATGGCATGCAATTCGGCGTTGGTGAAGATCTGCCGGGCGTCCGGGTGGTGGAGAGCAGCCATGATCTTCTTGTTGCCCACGATGACGCTGCGGGGGCTATTGACCATGCAGATCTGACCACGCAGATAGGCATCCTTGACGGCCTGCGTATCCGGGTTTTCCACCAATTCCTTGACAATGACGCGCTTGTACAGGACATCCACGCGGCGGTCGCCGAGGTATAGCCCGTCGTCGCGCAGTTCGAAGTCGCGGGGGTCGGCGAAGTCTGCTTCGAGGCCTGCATCGCGCAAGTGGTCGATGGTGATGTTGATGTCGGGAATGGTGCCCACATCGCGCCAGTCAGAGACCACCACGAACGGAGTCGTAGGGCGGTCGGGGTCTTTGCGCAGTCGCCATTCCTCGTAACAGGTACTCAGCGTGTTGGCAAGTTGGAGGAGGCGATGGCGGTTGCTAATCTCCCAGTTACCGCCGAGGTCGTTGCGTTGGAACATGTCTAGGAAGCCGCGGTGGATGACGTCAGCGTAACCCGTACCGCCGGGGGAGTCACAGTTGAATTCCAGGAACTTCAGGGAGTAGTCGCGCAGGAATCCATCGAGGCGGGCCACTTGGATGGCACCCGTGTAACCTGGGTCCACTTTGTAGAGTTCCAATTCCTCCGGCGTAACACCCCAGATGACTTGCAGTTCCTCTGATTCCAACCAGAAATCCACGAACTTGTTGAGGGCACTCATGAGTTGCGCCACGGCGTTTTGCATGATGCGCCGCTGCTCGGGGGCAATGAAGTGAGGCTTGACCGGACAGGGAATGGGTTGGCCGTTGTACGTGGCGCCGTGGTTGGCGTTCCAGTCCAGGATGGCCTGTTGTTCCTTGGCCGCCCACTGGGGGTCGTTGGCCAAGCGGACCATGTAGTCCATGTTGACGCGGCCGATGTGATCGATCATGTGCTCCGACGGCCACTTACGAGCCCGGTTTAATGGGTTGGGGGTGAGGGCAGCGGTGCTGTCTCAGCCGACCCGTTCCATCAGGAATTCCGCGAGTCCCGTCAAAGCGTCGCGGGCGGCCCCGGCGGGGAGGTCCTGGACTTCCACGAGAGCGGCTTGGGTGTAGGTGGCCGCTTCTTGTTGCGCTTGGGCGACGGCGCCGGTGGCAAACAATTGGTCGCGGACTTTGGGGAAGTCTTCTCGTCGGCGGTCCGAAGGTAAGCTGCCGCCTCGTTCCAGGTAGGCGAGGTAGGGGCTGCTGAGCGTACCAGCGACGTAGTCGGTGCCGGCGGGTTTGCCGGTCCATTGGGGGTCGCCGGCCACGTCGAGTACGTCGTCGAGGACTTGGAAGGCGTAGCCGATGCTGTTGCCGTAGCGGTAGAGGGCTTCCACGCGTTCGTCGTCGCTACCGGCGAGGGCAGCGCCGATGGCGGTCCCGGCGGCAAGGAGTGCTGCGGTCTTGTCGCGGATGACGGCGCGGTAGGCGTCTCGGTCGGGGTTCTTAGAGCGTTCAAGGCGGCTCTCGGCGAGTTGGCCTTCGCAGAGTCGCCGGCAGGCATCCGTGATGAGGTCAAGGACGCGGGGTGGGAAGCGGGCAGCGAGCGCGAAGGCTTGGGTGAAAAGGTAGTCGCCGACGAGTAGGGCACCGTCCAGGCCGTGGGCGGCGTAACTGCTGGGCAGGCCGCGTCGGGTGTCGGCGCGGTCCATGATGTCGTCGTGGACGAGGCTGGCGGTGTGGATGAGTTCCACGGCGACTGCGGCGTCGATGGCGCGGTCGTCTCCGGCGTCGCCACCGCAGGCTTGGAACGCGGTGAGGACCAAGAGAGGGCGTACGCGTTTGCCGCCGGCCGCGACGGGTTCTTGGCTCCATGCGTCCAGGTCGGGGTCGCGGCTGCGGGCTTGTTGCAGTAGGCGTTTCTCAACGTCGTCGAGGTGACGGCGTACGGATTCGGGGAAGATGTCGTCGAGGCGCATGTTAGGCGGTGGCAAGGAGGGCGGTCAGGGCGGCTTGCAGGGCGAGGGTGCCCAGGCGTGCGGGGGCCAGGCGGCCGGGGTCGTCGGCGTGTCGGGCCACGTGTTGGGCAAGGAAGAAAGCGAAGGCGGCTACTGGGATGGCGGCGATGAGTCGGGGACCGATGCCGATGGCGATGATGCCGCCGACGAGGCCGAGGCTGACGAGGATTGCATAGCCGGGGCCGTGGCGGGATTGGTGCAGGCGCACGAGGAGCGTGCGGTGGCCCGCTGCTTGGTCGAGGGGCCGGTCGGCGAGGTCGTTGACGTAGAACAATGCGCTTGCCATGATGCCCACGGGTAGGCTCCACAGGCCAGTCATGAGGGCTTGCGTCAATCCTGCGCCAAGTGCTGCGTGCGCGCCGCCAGCGATGAGGGGACCGTACGTGATGGCGGCGACGGCGGGGCCGAGGCCATGGTCCCGTAGGCGGTCGTAGGCAAGGCTGAGTCCCACGCCCACGAGGCCAAAACCGAGGATGAGCGGCGTTGCCCAGGCCAGCCATAAGCCAATGCCCACACCACCCACGTATCCAGTGATGGCGAGGGCCATGAGGGCGCGTCGGTCAGGTCGGGGGCGACCGAGGGGGCCGCGGGGCCGGTCGTTGCGCAGGTCGTGCCAACTGGTGGCGCCGTTTTGAATGGCCAGAACGGCGAGCAGGATGAGTGCGGCGCGCAGCCAAGTCCAACCCGTGGGGGCTGCGGCTGCAATACCAAGGATTGCGGCAACCCCTGCGGCTACCAAGACCGGAATACGCAGCATTTCCACTTGCACGCTGAAACGGCTGAGGCGGTCCATGCCGGCCACGTGATATGTCACGTGGAAACGGCGACCGCCAAGGTGTCGGGCTGTGACTCGGGCGCGACTGACGGCCACGAAGGCTTCCAGCATGCCCTCCAAGTAGTCGGGGTCAAGGTCGGCGAGAACCACGGTGGCGTTGCCTGGGCTTTCTTCATCCACGCGCGCCGCCAGGTCCTCGCCGCGCAGGTAGGGATAGACTTCCCGAGTGAACAAGTGGAGAGCGTGCTCGGGGCGGCCCCGCAGGTGGCGCACGAGGGGCCGGAAGGTGCGGGCCCAGAGGCGGGCGTAATCGGCGCCGGCTTCGCGGCGCTTGGGTGGTTCGAGGCGTTCCAGAGCCTCGTCTAGGTGGGCGCGGGAGACTAGGTCCGTGGGGTCATCCACTTCGCAGCCGAGTGCTTGGGCCAAAATGGCGCGCACCTGCACGTGGCCAGCGACTGCGCCTGGCTTCAAAGCCTTCTGGCCACGGCGACCGCGCCAAGGAGGAACACGAGTACGGCAGCTAAGGGGGCGCCGGGCGTGTTCTGGTCACCGATGTCTTGCGTGAGGAACAGGCGCTCTGTTACTGCGATCGTCTGTTCTTGGAAGTCTTGCAGGCCATCGTCGTCGATGACTGTGAGGCGCACGGTGTAGACGCCGGGGTCGGGGAAGTTGTGGCGGGGCGAGCGAGTGATGGATTTGTCACCGCCACTGGTGGTCCAAATCCACTTCTGGATACGGCCATCAACGTCGCTAGAGTGGTCAATGAATTCCACGGTGTCACCCGTGGTGGGGTGGAGAGGCCGGTACGTGAAGGAGGCCACAGGGGGGCTTGAGCGTACGTGGATGACCTTGGTGACATGGGCCGCTTCGCCGTGGTCGTCCCAGACTGTGAGCGTCACTTCGTAGTCGCCGGGCTTTTTGATGGTGGCATTGGGGGCGCGTTGGTCCGTCGCGCCGCCGAACGGGCCGGTCCAAGCCCACTGCGTGATTTTTCCGTCTTCATCTTCTGATAAGTCGATGGCGAAGACTCGGTCGCCGGCCTGCACGTGCTCGGGAGTCCAAGCAAAGTCAGCCAGGGGGGGCCGGTTGTTGGACCCGGGGGGATGGCTGGCACTCACTTGCGCTGGAACGAGGAGCACAAAGATGAGTAGGATGGCCATGGCCGAACCGGCCAGCAGGCGTCGCCGTTGCTGCACGTGGCGTTCCATCCGATGGCACGCTATTTGACGATTGCTTGTCATCGGTTCACCCATTCCTGTTGCGGAAGTTGACGAGAGCCAGTAATCCTACCACAGCGACCGTCATCACGATGGGGGCGACGTAGGTGTTGTCGGCGATGATAATGTCCTGGGTTTGCAAGGGGGTGTCAATTGTGACATTGCGTTGGGTCTGCACTTCATTACCGTTGGACAGTTTTGCCTTGAGGCCGACAACGAAGGTGCCAGGCTCCTTGAAGACGTGGATCGGTTCACGGTCGCGGCTGGCGCCGCCGTCGCTCCAAAGCCAGCTCCAGGAAACCACTTCAACGCCACGTGGCAGGTCGGGAATGGCCCGGAAGCGAAGAGGCGTGTTGGGAGTGGGAGATTCGGGCTGGTAAGTGATGCGCAGAGTCTCCGTATCGCCAGGGAGAATCTCGATTTGCTTGACAATGGTGCGCGTGGCACCGTGGTTATCACCAGCGGTCAAGCTGACGTTGTAGGTGCCGGGGGCAGTGAAGCGGTGGTTGTAGGATTCACGGAAGCCCAATTGGCCACCTTCCGCCAACCAAGTCCAGGTGATGACGCGGCCGTCTTCATCGGTGCTGGCGTCTTGGAATCGGATGAAGTCGTTAGTTGTGGGAACGCCACTCCGACTGGGAACAATCCATGTGAAGTCGGCAATTGGGGGCGTGGGAGCCACGGTGATGTTGGCGATGTATGTGTCCGTGGCGCCGTCGTTGTCCGTCACGGTGAGGCTCATTTCGTAGGTGCCGGGGTTGCGCATCCTACCAGCGGGCGCCGGATTCTGACTCGTGCCATTGAAGGGGCCAAGCCAATCGTAGCGAATGATATGGCCGTCCGGGTCGCTTGAGTGCTGAAGGATTCTGATGTGGTCTACCGTGGTCGGCGCAACTGGAGTCCACTCGAAGAACGCCTGGGGCGGCGCGTTGGCGGCCGCCATGGGTGCTGCTGCAAGCAGGAGCAATACCAGGAAGAACCGTCGCATCAACAGGGGTGTCGAGAATGTGCCCATATTACCGGTTTCCTGCACAGAGCCATCTCAACGCCACCCATCCATCACGGTCACGTTCATATACGAGTGCTGATACACCAAAATCGCACCTGAGGGTGGCCTAGCATCCCCCCTCACGGGCACCGCAATAGGAGAGATCCATATGAACGCACAAGGAGCCCAACAACCAATCTACATTCTGAAGGAAGGCACCGACCGCACGCGCGGCCGCACCGCCCAGAGCAACAACATCTACGCCGCCCGCCTCCTGGCGGACATGGTCAAGACCACCCTGGGCCCCCGCGGCATGGACAAGATGCTGGTCGACTCCATGGGCGACGTCGTCATCACGAATGACGGCGCCACCATCCTGAAGGAACTCGACCTTGCCCACCCCGCGGTCAAGATGGTCCAAGAGGTCGCCAAGACCCAGGACGCCGAATGCGGCGACGGAACCACCACCAGCGTCGTCCTTACCGGCGAACTGCTCAAGGTCGCCGGCGAACTGCTCGAGAAGGGCATCCACCCCACGACCATCACCAGCGGATACAACCTCGCCGCCAAGGAGGCCGTCAAGGTCCTCGAGGGCATGGCCGTCACCATCAAGAAGAACGACAAGGAAGTCCTGCGCAACATCGCCAAGACCAGCCTCGCCAGCAAGTCCGCCAACACGAGCAGCGATCTGCTGACCCAAGTGGTCGTGGACGCCGTCACAGGCATTGCCGAGACCACCGGCACCGGCAAGAACGTGGTGACCACCGTCGACCTCGACAACATCCTCGTCCAGAAGGCCCAAGGTGGCAGCCTGGAAGACACCCAACTCGTCCAAGGCATCATCCTCGACAAGGAACGCGTGCACGCTGGCATGCCCGAAAAGGTCGAGAACGCCAAGATTGCCCTTGTCAACGCGGCCCTTGAAATCAAGAAGACGGAAGTTGACGCCAAGATCGAAATCACCGCCCCTGACCAACTGGGCGCTTTCCTCGCTCAAGAGGAATCCACCCTCAAGGGCTACGTTGAGAAGGTCAAGAAGTCCGGCGCCAACGTGCTCGTTTGCCAGAAGGGCATCGACGACCTCGCCCAGCACTTCCTCGCCAAGAACGGCGTCTACGCCATCCGCCGCGCCAAGAAGTCCGACATGGAGAAGTTGGCCAAGGCCACCGGCGCCCAAATCGTCAACACCCTAGACGACCTCGACAAGAAGAGCCTCGGTACCGCCGGCCTCGTGCAAGAGCGCAAGATTGGCGACGACACCTTCACGTTCGTCACCGACTGCCCCAGCCCCAAGGCCGTGAGCATCCTCGTCCGCGGTGGCACGGAGCACGTTGTTGCTGAAGCCGACCGCGCCCTCGAGGACGCCCTCAGCGTCGTCGCCGTGGCCCTCGAAGACGGCAAGATGACTCCCGGCGGCGGCGCTGCTGCCATCGAGATCGCCATGCAACTCCGCTCCTTCGCCCCCACCGTGGGCGGCCGCGAGCAAATGGCCGTTGAAGCCTTCGCCGACGCCGTCGAAGTTGTCCCCCGCACCTTGGCCGAAAACGCTGGCCTGGACGAAATCGACATCCTGCTGAGCCTCCGCCGCGCCCACAAGCGCGGCAAGACGGCGGCTGGCGTCAACGTGTTCACCGGCAAGGTCGTCGACATGTTCGACGAGAACGTCATCGAGCCCCTCCGCGTCGGCACGCAAGAACTGAAGGCCGCCACGGAAGCCGCAGTCATGATTCTGCGCATCGACGACGTCCTGTCTGCCAAGCCCATGAGCGGCGGCGACGGCGGTGCCGGCGGCATGCCCGGCGGCATGGGCGACATGGATTTCTAAGTCCACGCTGACCCAACACGTGACCCTCGGCGCCACGCGGCGAGGGTCACCCAAACGCTCGAACGGTTTGCCGTTCGACCAGGCACGGATTTCTAAGTAAGGCACGACGCCCGAAGGAAACCTCACAACTCTCCCCCCTCACTCTCCCTCCCC
>JBFJXU010000076.1:0-8645 GCA_041622975.1 Thermoplasmatota archaeon | reverse complement strand
TCGAGGGTGGTGTGGATGAGGGGCTCCTTCAGGATGGCGTCGCCCACTTGCACGGCGGAGCGACTGGCATCCTCGGATTCCTCGGTGAGTTCTTCGCTGGCGAAGGCGACGCCGTGGATACCGTCACGGCCGGTGGCGTTGCCTAGGTAGACGAAGACGTCGCCTGGGCCGCCGGCTTTGGAGTGGATGAGGCCGTCTTTGCGGACGACGCCGATGCAGCCTACGTTGACGAGGCAGTTGCCAGTGTAACCTTCATGGAAAGTGACACCCCCTGCTACGGTGGGGATGCCTACCCGGTTGCCGTAGTCACGGATACCCGCCATGACGCCACCCAGGAGGAAACGGGGGTGCTTGACGCCGGGGGGCAATTCGTTGTGGGGCTTGTCCAGGGGACCAAAGAAGAGGGGGTCCACGAGGGCGACGGGTTGGGCACCCATGCATACCACGTCGCGCAGGATGCCTCCGACGCCGGTGGCGGCGCCGCCGTAGGGTTCGATGGCGCTGGGGTGGTTGTGGGATTCGAGGCCGACGGCGTAGTACCAGTCGTCGTCGAATTCCACGATGCCGGCGTCTTCGCGGGCGGCGATCTTGTTCTCGGCGATGCCGTAGACGTTCTTGGCGAGAACCGGCTTGCTGGACTTGTAGCAGCAGTGTTCACTCCAGGCTTGGCCCAGGGCTTCCAGTTCTACGTCGGTGGGTCGGGGGTCGCGGCCGGTTTCGGCTGCCTTGGCGGCGAAGTGGTCCCTGGCGGCCTGCATTTCATCGAGCTTGAGGCCGATGCTCATGGCTTGTGAGCAGGCGACGAGTTCGTCGTCGCTCATGGCAGCAAGATCGAAGCGGCGGACCGGCAGGCCCTCCAGTTTCGTGACGTGGGCTTCCCAGGAGGCGACGCTGGCGGTCTCGGGCATCCTGGAAGCGGCGACTTGGACCTGCCTGATAAGCGCGATGCCATGGGGCAAGCACGGGAGCGGCGCCGGTTTCGGGGTCGCGCGGGGGGGGGTGTTTATCCCCGCGGCCCGCGGGGTCGTCGTTGATGTAGCCCGGGTGCCCATGATTGGCCATGGCTGCCACCGGCATCGAGGTCTTCAACTTCCTCGTTGCTGGTATTTTTCTTGGATTATTGGTCGCCAGCACTTACGCCTACCTGGATCGGCCCGTGCCTCAGCGGCGCGACATCGCACTCATGTTCTGGGTGCTTGCGGTGTCCATGTGGGGTTGGGCATTTGCAAGCCTGACGTGGATGCCATTGGTCGCCCTCCAGGTCACCTATGCTTTGGCGGCGGCGCATCCGTGGATGTTGATGCGGCTCATCGGCCATTTCGCGCCGCGCCAAAGGACGGCGGAGGGGGTGGCCATCGTGGGTTTCATGGGTACGGCAGTGGCCATGGTGTTCTACCCGGCCAACGCCATGCCGTGGCCAATGGCGGTGGTTCTGTATGCATGGTTCCTTGGAGCAGAGTTCCATGCTTGCCGTTCCTTCTACGTGGCGGGCAAGGGGATGCATGCTGGTCTGCGTGCTCGGTTGGTCATGGCATCGTGGGCAACGGGCACCATGATTGCATTGCTGTTGGTGGCGGCTGTCTGGGAGGCGGTTCCAAGCGGCCGGGACTTGACGGAGCCATTGGTTCTGATCATTACCTTGGTGTTGGTTGGGTTGTACATCGTGGCCTTCCTACCGCCGCCCGGGCTGCGGCGACTGTGGCATCAGGCGGCGGTGACGGAAGTCTTGGATCGGCTGCCTGAATACGAGGCGGAACCAGAACTGGTGCTGGAGGCGTGGCGACTCGGGGTGGAAGCGGTGTTGGATCGCGACATCGCCATCATGCATGGCGACAGGGCGCCGGAAGTCGAGGTTGACCCGGAACGGCCGCTAAAGCGGTGCGTAGCCAGCCTGGGAGACGGCGTCTGGGCGGTGGCGGACCGTCGGCGGCCAGAGCCGTTCCCCGAGGAGGTGGAGGCGACATTCCACCAATTGGCGGCAGAGGGCACGAGGCGATTGCAAGCAAGCCAGGCGAACCGCCAACGCGCCATGGATTTGGCACGCATCGCTGAATTGGAGAAGTTCAAGAGTGACCTGCTTCGCACCATGGGCCACGAATTGGGCAATCCGTTGAGTCCCATACGAATCCAGGTGGCGGTGCTGTCGCGTCGGGGCCTCGATGAGGATTCTAAGCGTTCCTTGGCGACCATCGACCGCAACGTGACACGGCTGCAACGACTCGTCAAAGAAATGCGTGAGAGCAGCGATTACAACGTGGCACGCGTACAACTTGACATGCAGCAAGCGTGCCTGGCACAGTTGTGTCAGGCGGCCGCTGACGCCTACCGACCCATGTGCCTCGAGAGTGGCTTGGATTTGACCATCGATCTCCCCGACCGCGCACCGGCGCACGTGGACGCAGGGAAGGTGGGCCAGGTGTTGGATAATCTCCTGAGTAACGCCGTGAAGTACTCGAAGGGAGGCACGCGCGTCCATTTGCGCTTGGAGGCAGGGGATGCTTGGATGGTGCACGTCCAAGATGAAGGGCTGGGCATGGACCAAGATCAACTGCGGCGGCTGTTCCGACCGTTCACCCGGCTGCACAATGAGGGGCAATCGGATGCGGAGGGAACCGGGATGGGCTTGGCCATTGCGCGTGCCTATGCTAAGGCCCACGGCGGCGACCTGCATGCCGTGAGCCCGGGCCCGGGGCAGGGTTCGACGTTTACCCTGACCATTCCCACGAGTCCCCCATGGGGGGACCAGCAGCGCTCCATGTCCGGGCAAATCCAGTGAATTGGGTCCCCGATAGTGGGTTTGTTAACGGCGGCGGGCGAGCGCCACAGCGACGGCGGCGAGCGCCAAGAGCACGAAGCCCATGGGCAGTCCCGGGGTGTCCTGGTCGTCGGCGTCGTCGAAGCCTGACACGGCCTCATCGGCGGGTGCGGCCGCTGGTAGGAGGGCACTCATGTCGGGGCGCGCTTGGGCCACGGGGAGAAGGGCTCGTCCGTCTTGGATGATGGCGTCGAAGGTCGTGTGCCCCCAGTCGCTTTCGGGGTGCAACCGCTTCTTCCATGATACCTCGACGGGTAGGTTGTCACCGTCATCAGCCTCCACGGGGATGCGGGCCGTAGTAGTGGCACCGGCGGGGGTGTCCGCCAGTGTCACACTGTACCCGGCGACCGTCAGGGTGCCTTGGGCCAGGGGACCGATGCCCTCGTTGGTAATCGTGACTTCCAGGTAATCGTCCTGGACTTGTAGGTCGGTGACCACGGGCTTGGCGCCGTATTCATCCACGTGTAGGAAGGCGTGCATCACGGCCCGCCAGGATTCTCGTTCTTGGTCGCGCACGTCATCCATGGTGAAGGGTTGGCCCCAGAGGCTGATGGCCCCGCGGCCACTCATTTCGAAGCCCCAGGCGGAACTGCCGGCGCGTTCGTAGGCTTCGTCAATCGTGGAGCCACTGGCCGGGTAGATGGTGCTCCAAATGGGGCCGCAGGCGTCGCGCACGTCGGGGAATACGATGTCGCACGTGGCGGCGAGCATTTCGTGGTCGTGGGGGTCCCCCAGGTGTTCGGCACCGTAGGGGTAGAGCCACAGGTTGCCGCAGCAGTGGATGCTGGCTGCGTAGTCGGGGCGCAGGGTGGAGAACAAGGAGCCAATGGTCTGGGTTTCGGGTTCGGATTCGGGGTAAGGGCCGGCGTAGTTGAAGGGTGGCAGTTCTTCCGTGGTGCCCCATGTGGCGGGGAAGTTGCGGTTGATGTTGACGCCCAAGGCATTGAGCCGGCCGAAGACGTGGCTGCCGTCGGGGTTGACCATGGGCACGATGTACGTGTGGCGGTTGTCGACAATCCACTTGGCCGTCTCGTTGCTGTCGTATTCATCGAGCAAGAACTGGGCCCATTCGAGGACGAAGTAGACGCCCGAGTATTCGTTGGAGTGGGTGCCTCCATCGATGTAGACCACTTCTCGGTCGGCGAGGGGAATGCGTTCTTTGTTGTCGAAGTCGGCGATCTCCAGCATCCAGATGTCGAGGCCGGCGCGCGTGGTTCCGACAGTTGCGAGGCGGACCTTGTCCGGGTGGTCGCTGGCGAGGCGTTGTAGTTCCGCCGTGAGAAGCCCGTAGTAAGGGTACAGGGTATTGCCGGCCACTTTGTTGAGGGGGTCCGCTTGCGCTAGGACCTGGAGGGCTTCGTTGGTGTGGCGCTCGTAGAGGTCTTGGGGGACGTAGGGTCGAATGGTCTGGCCGTCGACGTTGACGGGGTAACCGTCGTGTTCGTGGCCGTATTCGGCTTGCACGCCAGGGGCCAAGGCCAAGGCCAGCATGGTGGCGGTCATGGCGATGCCGAGGAAGCGTCGGTGCATGCGATGGCCACGGGGGGCCTGACACTTCAGCGTGGCGGCGGGGGCCGGCGCCGTGTTTACTCGACTTGGCGGCGGAGCCGTTCCGTGGGGTGGCGACCCCGGCGGAAGCCCTTGAGGGGGCGCGCCGCATCCCGCTTGGTGCCAGCATCGCGGAGGTTGGCCCGCGCGTCGGCCAGGAGTTTGGCGTTGGCGGTGCGGTCGCGGCTGGCAGGGTTCATGGTTACTCCAAGGTGATTTCGTAGTCGTGAATGACTGGGTTGGTGAGGAGCCGGCGGCACATGCGGTCCACTTGTTCCTTGGCTTCGTCGCCGTCGGCGTCTAGGTGGATGTTGAAGATGCGCGTGGTGTGCACTTCGTGGACGCCATCAAATCCGAGGAGTTGGAGCGCCTTGAGCGTGTTGGCTCCTTCGGGGTCGCTGATGCCGGGCTTCAGGTGGACGGTGACGTGCGCGGTGGCCATGGTCCTAGGCGGCGCGACATGGGTGGACATGATAAGCGCCACGAAGGAAGCAACCGCTTGATTCGGCGTCATTCGGGGGGGAGATTGAACCGTATGACCACGTCGTCGCCGTCTTGGGCGACGCGGATGTCGCCGCCGTGCCGGTGGACGATGCGGGCAAAGGTGGCAAGCGCCATTTCGCGGCCGCCGCGGGCCAGTGGGGCAAGGTCTTGGGTGACGTCGGCGGCGTCGCCGGTGAAGCGAATGACGTGTTCATCGATACCAGTGGTGATGTTGAGGTCGTCCACGTCGTGGTCGGCGGCGTAGCACACGAGGTCGTAGGCGGCGTGTCGCAGGAGCCGGCGGTCGCCGATGAGGGGTTCCTGGCTGGCTACGTCAACGGCCACTTCCTTGCCCCTCGTGGAGGTGACGCGTTCCACGGCGTCCTTGAACAGGGGTGCAGCATCAACGGTGCTGCGGCGCACAACACCGCCTTCGAGGTTGATGCCCACATCTTGGATGAGGTCGCCAAGACGCGCGTGGTCCTGGTATGCTTGGGCTGCAATGGCTACGGTGTCGGGGCGTAGCAGGCCGTAATATTCCCGTTCGAGGGTCTTGACGAGGCGCTTGACGGCGAGGTGGCTGTCCTTGGCCTGCTGGTCGAGTGTCTTGTGAATGTCTGCTTCCCGATCAAGTAGGTCGTGCAGTTCCGTGGTGCGCGCTTGCACGCGGCCTTCCAAATCTTGCTTCGCGGCCTCTAACTGATCGCGACTTTCCTGTAATTGAGCGGTTCGTCGCTGCACGGTTCGGCGCAGTGTCCAGGACCACGCGAAGGCGCCGCCACCCACGACGGCAACGGCTCCTAGTACGCCAATTGCCACGGGGCTGAACGCGCTTGCCGGGCCAGTGGCCGGAGGAATGCCAAGGTCATACCCGGTCCAGTACTCGAAGACACGGGTCTGTTCGCCGAGGGGGATGGATGCGATGCCCTTCTCCACGATGGCGTAGAGCAGTGGTTCATCCTTCGTGACGCCCCAGTTGGCCGGACTATAGTAGAGGGGTTCCCCGAGGATGCGGACGTTGGTGAGGCTATTCTGGCGAATGTAATAGCCCGTAACGGGCACGTTCTCGAAGAAGGCGTCCACGCGGCCGGTGGTGAGGGCTTCCAGGCCTTCCTTGATGTCGGCCACGGGCACTTGATCTAGTTCAGGGCGATTCCGGGCTAACCAATCGGCGGCGGCGTAACTGCCCACCACGGCCACTTTCTTGCCCACCAGGTCCGCTTCGGAGGTTAGGGTGGGGTCGGTGACGTAGAACACTTCGCCCACTTGCATGTAGGGGCCAATGAAGTCCATGTATTCCTCGCGCTCCGGCGTCTGCGCTAAGGAACCCAGGAGGTCTACTTCGCCGGCTCTTTTGGCTTCCAAAACGGCACTCCAATTGTCGTAGACGACCACTTCGAAGTCGATGGCCAGGTTACGACTCATGCGGTTGAGGAAGTCAATATTGACACCTTGCACCACGCCGTCCGCGTCCACGAATTCAAAAGGAGGGTAATCAGGATCTGGCGCGTAACGAATTGGGCCATGGGCTTCAATCCACGCGCGCTCCTCGGGGGTGAGGGGGTCGTGTTCCTCTAATTGCCCACTCGCAAGGGGGACCACGCAGAGGGCCAAGGCGAACGCTGCCACGGGTCGCCAAGTAAACACGATTCTTCTTGCGCGACTAGGGGGATGAGTCTTGGGCCGTCGCCCTGGTGGCCCTTGGGACCTGGTGACGTCACGGTTGGGGGTCTTCCGGCAACGTGATGCGGTACACGCCGGGGGCCACCTCTACATGGGGTACCCCGGGCGCCCAGGGGCCGATGACCCAGTCAATGCCAATTCCCCGGTACCATTGTTCATCCCGGGATTGGTAGTCGATGTGGTCTTGGTTGCTAGGCCCCACGCCGGTGATGAGGTACGTATGCGGCTGGGCACCCGTGTGGGCTAGGAGTAGTGCCTGCCAGGGGTGGCTCAGGAACTTCTGGCCCGGCTCAGCGTGGGTGGTGAACACTTCCAGGGCGTGCCAGGAGGCGTCGTCCCACACTTCGTAGGTGGGTTCCCCTGCGTGATTGGTGGCTGCACCCAGGCTGCCGATGGCCACGAGGATGCCTAGGCCGATGGTGACATGCTTGTGGTAGCGTTGGGGTGTTTTTTCTTGGACGAGTGCGAATCCGTGGCCCGCGTGGATTGCAAGGCCGAGGAAGAGAATGGGCACCGCTCGGTAGTACGTGACCAAGCCGTTGTACCCCGCGATGAGGGACCAAGCGACACTTGCCAGCGCGCCGAGCGTCATGACGGCTGCACCGCGACCCGAGCGCGTCATGGCGACCACGGCGCCGGCCACGCCTAGGATGGGCACGATGACGCCACCCACGGTGAACACGTGGCGACCCCAGGCATCTTCGGTCCGTTGGGTGAGCCAACCCATGCGCCACAGCGTGAGGGTGCCGCCGACGCCACCGGCACCCACGGGCCAGACCAAACGCGGGTAGCGTTCCACGAGGGCGACGACCATGATGACGAGGCAGGCGGCTCCCGCGATGAGGTGGACGCCGAAAGCGGCGGCCGTGAGGACCCATGGCGCGATGCGTCGGTTGCGGGTGAGGTACGTGGCCACGGGCCACCAGAGGCCAACCGCGATGGGCACCAGGTACCCTGGCCCGAGGAACATGAGCGTGGTGGGTATGAGGCCCGCTGCGGCTGCCGAGACCAGTGGTCGGGGACTGGCTTGGGCCACCATGCCTGCCAGCAAGGCGGCGACGAACATGGGACCCCAGGCGGCTAAGGCTGGCAGGGGCACGCCGCTTACTTGGTGGATCTGGGCGAGCCCCGCACGGAAGACCCGTTCATGCACCGTGTTGAGGCTGAACTCCGTGCGGCTTGGGGCGTCCGTGAAGGGGTTGTCCGGGTGCGCTGTTTCTTCGCGAGCCATGGCACTGGCCCACGTGACATGCACCATTTCGTCCACATGGACGATTCGACCGTCGTGTCCGCCGGCCCAGCCCGCGATGGTGTCGCCGAAGCCGTCGCCGCCATCGATGTGCGGGCCGGCGTGGATGATGCCCACCCAGACCATGACGATGAGGAGCCCGGGTTTGATGCGGTAACGGGGAATCCAGCCCCGCCAAGCCGGGTATGCACTGGCGGCGAGGATGATGAGGGCAGTCATCCACCAAGTCAAGGGTACGCCGAGCCAGGAAAGGAGGGTGGCCGGGGCGGCAACGAGCGTGGTTGCAATGACGGGTGCCCAGAGCCAGGCCGGCCCTGGTAAGAGACGAGCCCAGAGTACGCCTGGCAGCAAATAGAATGCCAAGCCGGCAAGGAGGCGCAGCCATGCCCAGAAGGACAGGTCAGCGAACGTCAGGGGCAACGGCGGGGCCTAACGTCGAGGCCTCATGGGTGTTAGCATCCGGCGTCGTAGTGGGGGCCTTCCAGCCAAACGGATTCCGAGTCACTGATTTGCTTGAGGGGTCCCGTGGCTGCACGGGCTTGGTAACTGAGCCATACCGCCACACAGCCGTCATGGTCGCCGGAGAATGTGGCCGAGTGGCTTGCCTCGATGGCACAGGCACCTTCCTCCATGGTCCACGAACAGCGCTGTTCCGGGATGTCCACGTAGCGGTTGCATGCGCCAGCCTGGGCGCAGATGATGACCTCCGCCCAGGAGTGTGTCAGGAGCAATTCATCCGCCGCGAGGCTGCTTGCTTGAGCGGATGCGGCAAACGTTGCCGTGCAGGCATACGTGGTCTGCGTGTACGTGCACTCGAGCGCCGTCCCCGAGATGTCCAAATCAACGCAGTATGCGTCGGCGGGCAAG
>JBFJXU010000075.1:0-8651 GCA_041622975.1 Thermoplasmatota archaeon | reverse complement strand
GGTGGCGGTGGCCCCGGTGACGACAGCAGACCACGACGATGGCACGGAATACCAACACCACGTGGAGGTGTTCATGGAAGGGCGCCCCTCGCCCCCGACCCGAGACGAACGCCCGGTCATGAACCCCTTCACTGCCATGCCTCCTACCCCTTCCACGAGCGGCGTGACCTTCGATGGCTTCGTGGTCGTCACCAACCACACGACTGGCGGCCCCGTGCCTGGGCAATGGGTCCAGGTGGAGCACGCGTTCCCCTACAACCACCCCTGCCCCATGCGCTTCGTTTACCCCAACAGCCCCAATTGGAACACGGTTGATGCCGCCTGCGGCAACGCGGTTGGCCCCGCGTGGGGTACGCAGACGCCCGTGTACATGGGCTATACCGACCAGTCGGGTGTGTTCAACTTCAGTCTCGTTTCACCGCAAAGCCGTTGGCCGGGTTTCCACGAAGTCCATGCCACGAGCCGGGCCGATGTGGGCTTGGGTCCGGTATCTGTTGCCTTCCCGTACACGTACTGCACGTACGTGCCGCCGGTCATGCCAGCCAGCCAGGTCTGCCGGGATGGTAACCTCGTTAGCGACCTAACGCCGTAGAACAGAACAGAGGCGACGGCCTCACAGTCGGCGTCGGCGCGCTACGAATAGTCCGCCAAGTAGGGCGAGCATGCCGAGGATGCCGACGCCGGGAGCATCCTGTTGCTCAATCAGTTGGTCGTTCAGTGCCTCGCTCCTTGCCGCTTCGTCCGGGATGTCCATCGCGGTGGTCACCGTCGTTAACGTCCGGACCCCCGCCTTCACGGCGGCGTTCTCGTCGCTGGTGACTGTGACTGTGATGTCGGCTGCATCACCGTTGGCTGCATCCTGAGGTGCGGCGACTTGCACCGCCACAATCCGGGGCTCGTCGGGGGCGAGCCAGAATGAGGGACTGCCCAGGACGGTTGCCCACTGGGCGTTGGTGCCGGAAACGTCTACTGTGAAGCGTCCGGGCCTGTCTGCATCGAGCGTGATTTCGAAATCGTACACCACACTGCGGCCGGGATTGACGCGGCGCTCCTGGCCGCCGTCGGCGATTTTTAGGTCGAGCGCGCTGCTGGTGACAAAGGACAAGTCCACGGGGTCATGGTATTCGAAGAGAGGCAGGCGCATGGTGGTCGCCGCCGGATCCAGGATTGGATTGGTTGCGTCATTCTGGCCGAACGGCGCAAGTACGGTTCCACTGACCACGATGATGAACTCCAAGTTCATTTCAGGATCGTAGGGGATGCTGTCGGCTTCCTCGGTGGGTGTCAGGTCCATGAGAACGGTTTGGGTTCCCTGCATCATGCCGCCCTCGACGGTCCCCCTAGCCAAAACAATGGATTCACGCCGTTCATCGTCACCGTTGCCGCCGAAGCCGCGGCCGTCCTGTCGCTGCGGTTCCCACTGGAGGAACGCATCAATGGTTGCCTCCTGAACGGGTACCGGGAAATCAATGGAGGTTCGGAATTCGCCCATCCGACTCAAGTCGAAGTCCATGCCCATGCGTAGAGCGGGCGACAGCGGGAACGACCAGAATGCGAAGCCGTCCGTGTCCTGGGTGAAGGCGGCAAACGTACCGCTTGGCACCGTAAACGCGGGAACTGGAACTCCCTCGTCTTCTGTATCGACGCTTGGTTCGGCGGCGTTCATCCAGGTCCAGATGCCGGGGAACAGGGTGTCGAACGGGGGGTCGCGGTCGGCGGGGCGACTGTGAAACCAGATTGTGTCGTGGTGGCCGGCCGGCTGGGGGATCTCGGGCCAGTAGACACCAAGGCTGGCAGTAGCCCTCCCGTGGCCTCCAGTGAAGTCCATGCGGAACTGCTGCAGAACCCCGTGTTGGTGCCCGAAGGGAATTGTGACGAGGAGCGTTGCATTTGCTGATTGGCCCGCGGGGACCTTGATTTGGTCGCTGAACGCTAGGTCCCAGTTCCCGGGGGCATCGGCTACGGCGACGCTTACAGTGTCATCGTTGGCACCTCGATTGTGCAGGGTGACAGTGTAGACGAAGGTGGTTGCTTCTCCGTTGGTCCAGCGGACCGGGTCAGGCGTGGATGCAAAGAGGTCGCCGGCTTGTAGCACTTCGCCGGTTACCAATGTGTAGGGGTTGCCAAAGTCGCGGTCGGGTGCCCGGTCTTGCATCCCAATGCCACTCATGTCGACCAAGCTGCCACCCGCCGGGTTGGGCACGGTCATGCCGAAGCCGCCGTTCAAAGTCCCGGCAAAGACGTACATTTCCTCTAACGTGCTGCCACGGGCCAGCGGGGCCTGGTCCCAGTCGACAATGGGCCCGCGCGGGACTGAGGCAAACAGCGTATTGGTGGAGTCGTCAATGGTCGCTTCACCGAGGGCAACGGTGCGGAAGTTACGGCCTCCCTCTTCCTGCAGTCGCACTGTGACTCCGACGCGGTCAAAGGCTTGGTTACCAGGGTTGTCTCCGGCCATATTGGCCAGCACGCGGAACGCCTTGCCATTGAACTTGAAATGGTATTCAAAGTCAGGGTCAAGGAATGGGACTGGCAATTGACTCTGCTGGGACATTTCCGCGGTCTGGATGAAGAACGTGATGTGGTCTTCTGTTTCCTCTGCGATACCAAACGCCACGATGTCCACTCGGTCCGCGGCTCCCGCAGGTAGCGTCCCCACGGGTTGCCCATCAGGTCCGGTCACCCCAACGTCTCCGCTGCCGTCCGTGTTCGTGGTGCCGGCGTCGTCCGATTGCGCGGCGACTGAGGCGGGGAGCAGTAGAAGTAGGGTGATGAGCAGGGCTCGCATTGCTTCCCACCCCCGCCGCTTGGCCAAAACCATTGTGGCGACGCCGCCGCATAACTGCAACCAACCGGTTTCACGGTTCACCCAATGCCCCACTTCAAATAGTGTCCCAATCTGGGACGGCTTGTTGAACCTCTATTGGCCCCACAAGAACCATTTCCGTTCCCCTGAGGCCAAGCGGGAGCGCCGCCTCGCTAAGTGGCGCCAGGCGGAGGCTGCTGCCAAGGATGTCTTGGTTGTCAGCCACGGCAACTGTCTCGATGGCGTAACCAGCGCTGTCATTGCGCAACGCGTCCTAGGCCCCGACCGCGTCGGCGTGGCCTACGCTCAGCCTGACCGCATGCTGGATACGCTGCGATTCTTCAGTCGCTTTGACGGTAATGGTCGCACCTTCATGGTAGCGGACCTGTCCCTCAACCCTGACCAATATGACGGCATCGTCAACGCCTGCCGTGCCATGGCGGAGAAGGGTTGGCGCCTGGAATGGCGTGACCACCATCACAAGCAATGGGAGGGCTTGGATCTGGACCGGTTGCGTCGCCACGTCAACGTCCTGACCGTCAACGACGATGGGACCGAGAGCGGAGCCAGTCTGCAGCAAAAGGCACTCGCCGAGGGCGACGACCTGTTGGCGGCCCTGGCGGACAAGGTGCGCGACCGGGATTGCTGGATTAATGAGGACCCCGACGGGGCCACCCTAGAGATGGCCATGAGCCGCATGGGTGCCCGGGGCTTCGCCAAGCATCTCCTCACCACCAAGGAACCCGTGGATGACTCAGTCCGTAAGGCGGCAGCCGAGCAGGAGCGTATCCAGCAACGTGCGGGGGACAAGATTCTACGCCATGCCCGGCACTTCACGGCGCCCAATGGTCGCAAGATTGCCGTGGCCTACGGGTGGCTGCCCAAGAACGTCGGCTTGCACCGCCTCATCGAGGAAGGTGCCGATGTAGCCATCAACGTGCGACCCAATGCCCGCATGTCCATCCGCAGCCGCAAGGGGTGTGACGTCAGTCACCTCATTGCCCGTCGGTTCAGCGGTGGGGGCCACCCCAACGCCTCGGGTGGCAACCTGCAATTGGACGGTGCCAAGTTCTGGTGGTACGTGCTGCGTCGGGGCCGCGTGGCTCGTGTCCAAGAGGTCGTTGACGCGGCCATCGAGGAAGTCAGTCGATGAAGCGGGCCGGCGACGGATACGTCGTCGAGGATACATCGGTAGCCAACCGGCTCCACAACAAGTACCGCATCGGCGACCCCCAACCCGGCAACACCCTGGTACTCGACCCTGTTGAAGCAGCATACGGCTTGGAGAAGCGCTGGCTTGACGGCATCGAACTCGCTGATGCACTGGAAGACGTGGCCACCCAAGCGCGCTTCCTCGTGTACCGCGACCTGCGTGAGCGGGGCCTGACGGCTCGCATCAGTTCAGGTGACCCAGTCATCCGCGTCTGGGCCAGGGGTGAACACCCGCCGTCGATGCACGCATCAACGGTCCACGCCCACGACGAGCGGGTGCCGCTTGATGCACGAGAGTTGTCGCATGCACCGCTTCACGCGGTGGCAGACGAAGATGGCGCGGTGACGTACTACATGGCCAAGGCCGCCGAGCCAACTGGCGACGCCCCGGCCATGACCGCCACCGAGGGTCGCGTCGTCGGCAACCGCGTCCTGGCAAGTGACCCCGCCGGTGCCGCGGGCACACCAGTGGCTGGCGAGCATCTCATCAACCTGCATGAAGCCAAGCACCTAGAATCTCAGGGACTCGCGGAGTTTCCGGGGCTTGCGGGGGCAGTTGCACGCCCCGGATTTGCGACGGTGCAAGCGGTCTACGATGACCTACGGAACCGGGGCACCGTCCCCAAGAGTGGCTTTCGCTTCGGTACCCATTTGCGCGCATATAGTGGCCACCCCGATGCGGGTCATGCGGAATGGCTCATCCATGCCCAGGCCGCTGGCGAGCCTCTCGACTGGACGGATGTGGCCCGGGGTGTCCGCCTTGCCCACGGTGTACGCAAGCAGTTCCTTGTTGCCATCGCGGAACCCGCTAGTGACGTCACGTATTGGTCCATTTCGTGGCACCGGCCATAACCAAGTGCGTGCGCACGGGGAAAGTGAATCTGGACTAGCCTTGGCCCGGGCAACGCTGGTCAAGAAGCCCGTCCACTGTGGCGTTCGGCATGCGCGCTGGCATACTCGTCATCATCCTGGTCGTGGCAACCCCGTGGGGAACGGCTACTTCGGAACCGCCATCGGCCGTCCGAATCGCGGAGATTCACCCCGACCCCGACGCCGGGCCGGAATTCATCGAGATATGGAACCACGGTGACACACCGGTGAACCTGGAGGGTTGGAGAATCGCGGACGCGCGCCGGTCCTACGACCTCCCGGACTACCAACTTGCTCCCAATGAACGACTGCCCTTGTGGTCTGGCCCCGGCTCGGCTGACCACGGCTACACACTCACCGGGGCACGCATCTGGAACAATGACGGTGACAACGCCACCCTCACCGACGCGGTGGGCGAAACCCTGCATCGCACCAGTTATGGCCGCGATGCGGAGGCACCCGCGCCACCTGCTAATACCAGCGTGCACTGGACGACCGATGGCTGGGTCGTGGGCAATGCAACCCCTGGCCAGCGCGCGCCAAGTCATTCCCACGTGGATGCGCATGCCTCTGTACAAGATGTTCCTGCCGTGGTCACGTTTCGCCACCCGCCCACGCTCGCCGTGGCTGGCGCTCCACTCGCAGTCCCCTTCACGGTTGCAGACCCCAACAATGAACCCGCTTCCTGGCGGCTCATCGTAGCAGGACAGACCGTTGCACAAGGCAACGCAGGCGACCACGCACCAGTCATCCGTTTAGATGGGCCGGGTGCCCACCGGATCACAGTGGCCACAACGGATGGCGAGGCATCCATCATCGTGGACGCGGTAGCATCCCCCTGGCGCGTCACGGCGGGCAATCTGGGCTTCCCAACGCTGACACCCGGGGCACGGAACTTGACAACGCCGTGGTTCAATCTCACCAACCTCGGGTCCGCCGCTACTCCTTTCGTGGACGTCGCGAACCTGACAGGTCCGGGCATCATTCCAGCCAGCCACATGGCCATCGAACTCAACGACCGACGCTTCACGCTGGGTGGCTTGACGCCATTGACCGTCGTCGAATCAGGCCAGACCGTCCGTGCCCGGCTGGTGGTGGCCGAAGTGCCAGGGGTCCCGGCCGGCGACTACGCAACCAGCGTGGCGTTTGCATGATGTGGGTCCTTGCTGCGGTCCTCGTCATTGCCCCGGGGGTGGATGCCGAGGAGTGGCGATTGACGGCCACCGAGCCGGCCACCTGGACGGTGGACGGCGCCGAAGTGGGGCACACAACCCCGGGAGAAGTTCTCTCGGCCCAGGGTGGTGTGCGCTTCGCAGCCGACGGACCGTCGGACGTGGCTTGGAGCGCCATGGTACGCCCCGCCGCCTTGGGTCCGGCGATACTGATTCAACCCGCTTGGCTCGCACAACACACACCAGGACAAGGCCCGATGCGCACGGCGGTTGAATCGCCCGGCGCCTGGCCGCCAGTCACGGCTGCCGTGCTGCTCGCCGCGGCGGGCGTCACGCGGGCGAAGCACCCTTGAAAGCGCCCTTGCTGCAACGAGCGTGCAGATTGACCCCTGGGGCTCCAGCCAATACCAGGATTACGACCGCCTACGCACGGAATTTGGCATTGAAGCCTTCAACCGGGAAGACTGGGATGTCCTCGACAATCCCCACCACCTGTTCACGCGCGGCGTCGTATTTGGTCACCGGGACTTCGAACGAGTCCGCGACTCCATCCGGGAACGGGACCCCTGGGCGGTCATGACCGGCCTCATGCCCAGCGGGGACATGCACTTGGGCCACAAGATGGTCATGGACCAATGCGTCGCCCACCAGGCGGCCGGCGCCGACGTATCCATTGCCGTAGCCGACTTCGAAGCGGTGGCCGCCCGTGGTTTGACGTTGGAGAAGGCCCGAGAACTGGCCCTCGACCAGTACGTCCACAACTACCTCGCCCTGGGCCTCCTCCCCGAGACAGCCCAAATCTACTTCCAAACGCGCCGCCACCGCGTCCAAGACCTTGCCAACATGTTCAGTTTGAAGGTCAAATGGAGTCAAATGCAGCAATTGTACGGGTTTGGCGGCGAAACCCACTTGGCGCACGCCATGGCGCCCCTCATCCAAGCCGCAGACATCCTCCATCCCCAGCAACCCGACAGTGGTGGGCCGCGACCTGTGCTCGTCCCCGTCGGCGTGGACCAAGACCCCCACATCCGCTTGACGCGGGACATCGCCCAGAAATGGCGCCGGTTCAATCTCATCCAGGAGAAAGGTGACTGGGTGATTGCTGTCAAAGGCGAAGACAAATCCCGTTGGCTCGACGTAGCCGACCACGCCTTGACCGACGAAGGCTACGGTACCAGGATGGATCGCAAACGCGATGACCGCCACGGCTGGCTGGTCCTTGGCAGTCACTTGCGCAGCCGGGACATCCGCCGCATTGACCTCGCTCTCGCCCGCGCCGAGTCCAAGAAGGGCGAACCAGCGTTCATCCGGCCATCCGCCACATTCCACCGCTTCATGACTGGCTTGACCGGCGACAAGATGTCTAGCAGCAAGCCGGAAACCAGCATCTTCCTCACCGAGGACCCCGACGCGGCGGCCAAGAAGTTGCGGAGCAGCGTTACGGGGGGACGGGACACTGCCGAAGAACAACGACGCCTCGGAGCCGATCCCACCAAGTGCCCGGTATACGAATTGTACCTGTACCACCTCGCCCAGGACGATGAACACCTGCAAACAGTCCACGATGAATGCAAAGGGGGCGAACGCCTGTGTGGTGGCTGCAAGGGCGAAGCCGCCGGGTTATTGGTGGAATTCCTAAAGGAACACCAAGAAAAGCGAGACCAAGTCGCCCACCAAGTAGACGCAATCATCCGCGACGATTGAAGGCGTGCCCGCCGTCACGGGTAGCACAACCTAAGAGAGAAGAGGGCAACAACATAGTGTGGACGCTCGCATCGTCGCCGCAATCCTACTGGCCACTTCCATGGGTGGTTGCCTAGACGCGACGCAAGACTTCGCCGAAGACATCAAGGGCCTGTTTGGTCCCCGCTACAACGTCGCCATCAGCACCCTCAATACGGATGACTGGAGCAATGAGGACCGGTTCCGCGTCGTCGTGGACGAACCAGAACCTGTAGCCATCACCATTGAAGCAATCGACAATCTCGACGGCCGCGCGGTTGAGGAGTCCGGCTTCGACGACGTCACACTAGTCATCCCTGACGGGACGTGGAGTGTCACGTACTATCTCAACGGGGACAAGCAACGCACGTACAGTCCAGTCCGCATTGACACCACGCCGCCCCAGTACATTGGCCTCGAACGGGACGTGGCGTCGGGTGGCTCCCACGTCATTGAAGCCACACTGAGCGAACCCGCCGACGTCACGGTGACGGAGGTCAAAACCGGTACGGCCCTCGGGATGCTTCCGGTGCGGTTGCATGGCTTGGACGACGGGTTGCACGTCTACTTGGTCAGCGCCAAGGACCGCGCCGCCAACTTTGCCAATGCCACCGTCCAGGTCCGCGTCGGCTCCGCCACGGAACTACCCGCGGGCCAATTCGACTTTGGTGTGGTCGCCCGCTACACTAACACCGTGCGCGTCTGGGACATCTCGGATCCCTCCGCGTACCTAGGTCGGCTGGATGCCCGCGACGCCGTAGCGGGCGCCCACCTTGGTGCGGGGCACGCCATTACTCCAGATCACCCCACAATCCAGGCCATCGTGGACGACGTGGTCGACCCCGACATGAATACCATGGAGGCCGCTC
>JBFJXU010000074.1:0-8870 GCA_041622975.1 Thermoplasmatota archaeon | reverse complement strand
GATGTCATCCCGGACACGGGCACCATCGATACGAGCGACGACACGGAACCGCCGGTCAACCCGGGCGCCGATGAAGTGCGCCTAACCCTGACCGGCCCCACCACCATCAACGGCAAAGCGGTCCTCGATTCCGCCACTGGCACATGGACGTTCGACCCCGCCGGCCTCGCCGACGGCACCTGGACCGCCACTGCCAACCACTTCTTCGACGACGGCACCGGCTTCGCCCTCCGCGATGGCCCCGTTAGTGTGACCTTCACGGTCGGAAGCGGCACGGACACCCAAGCCCCCACTGCTCCGGGCGCCTTGACGGTCGATGGCAGCACCACCAGTAGCATCAGTCTGTCCTGGACCGCCGCTACTGACAATGTGGGCGTCACCCAGTACAACGTGTACCGAGGCGCCAGCCCCGGTGCTGGCAGCCTCATCGGCACGGCGGCGACCACTTCCTACACGGACAATGGCCTGCCCTCCGGCACCACATACTACTACACGGTAACCGCGTCCGACGCAGCAGGCAACGAAGGCGCCGCCAGCAACGAGGCGTCTGGCGCAACGACCACCCCGCCGCCGACCAGCGAGACCGTCAAATTGTACGCCGACGGCGTTGGCACCCCCCTGGTTACCATCCCGGTCGACACCAAGGCCGGTAACCAAGCGTGGAACCACAATCTTGACACGACGCTGCTAGCCGATGGCCTGCGCACCATCACTGCCGTGTACGACGACGGCGCTGGTGGCAGCGCCACGGACAGCATCAAGGCCCACATCACCAACGACCTCGCCATCACCATCGACAGTCCCGCCCAGGGCAGCAGCGTGGTCAGCCCCTACACGGCAAGTGGTACGGTAACTGGTAGTGGCGCTCTCACGGTCCAGGTCAGCGTCAACGATGGCCCCTGGCAAGCCGCCGATTCCTTTGACGGCACCACCTGGACCTACCAAGGTAGCCAGACCGGCTCAATCGACCTCGATGTGCGACTGCAACGTAGCGGCATGAACGGGGCCCTTGCTAGCGTCTCCTTCACGGCCAGTGCAGTCAACAACCCCCCGACCGCCAACGCCGGCAGCGATGCCACCCACGAGGCCGGAACCACGGTCATGCTCAACGGCGGCGCCAGCAGCGACCCGGATGCCGGCGACAGTCTTTCCTACAGTTGGAGCCAATTGGGCGGCACCAGTGTCAGCCTCAGTGGTGCCAACACGGCGACCCCCACGTTCGAGGCCCCGCGCGTCGATGACACGCTCACCTTCCGGTTGACGGTCACCGACACCGCGGACCAGTCCGACGTCGACGACGTTTCCATCACGGTCTTCGTCGACGACCGCCTAAGCATCGACACCATCAATGGCCAGGCGCGTGCCACAGCCGACCTAAGCGACCTCGAAGGCACGGTCCCTGTGGCAGGCACCGCTCATGCCAGTGGTGGAACCACCACCCCCAACCAAGCGCCCACGGCCTGCATCCAAGATGCTGCCATCAACGGCCTTGACTTCACCGCCAACGGCGGCTGCAGCCTTGACCCCGACGGCACCATCATCAGTTACGCTTGGGACCTTGGCGACGGCAACACGGCCAGCGGCCAATCCGTCAGTCACACCTACGCCCAGGGTACCTACACGGTCACCCTTACGGTAACGGATGACCAAGGCGCCAGCCACCAAGACCAGTTCGGTCCCTTCAGCGCAATTGGTACGGTTGGCGGCGACATCTCTGCTGATGCCGGTGACTCCGTCTTTGTCAGACTTGGTGAGCAATTCAGTCTCAGCGCCCAGGCCTTCAACGCCGACGGCGCAGTAACCTACGTCTGGACGCCCGGCGGCGCTGGCCAAGCAGTCCTGCTCGACAGCACTGACTACGGCACGGGTGACCATGTGTTCACGGTCACGGCAACCGACAGCACGGGCGCCAGCGACTCCGACAATGTCCTGGTGCGAATCTACGAGAACACGGAGAACACGGAGACCCACCACCAATCTGTGCTCATCGGCACCCCCGATGAAACCGTGGGTGCTGGCGGCACGGACGGCGAGTCCTACGACTTCACCTACGACGTCTCGGCCGGTACTGAGTCCTTGGTCTTCGAACTCACCTGGGACAACTACGTTGAACTGCCCGCCAACGGCGTGCAGGACGGCGGAGTGAGCGACTATGATCTCTACGTGTACGACCCGTTCGGCGTGGAGAAGGACAATGCCGCCGACTTCGACATGCCGGAAGTCGTCACCGTGGCCTCGCCGATTGCCGGCACGTGGACTGCAACCGTGCACTCCTACGCCGCCGCGGCAGACACATTCCACTTGGCAATCTCTGCTCTAACGGCGCCCCCCTCGCCACTGCCGACTCTCATGGAAGCCAATGAGGCGTGCTTTGCCCCTGGGTCCCAGACCTTGACGGCCAGCACCGATGCTGGCGCCATTTCCTGGGATGTGGACCTGGATGGCACGTTCGAGACCGCCGGCTCCTCCGTCACCCTGAACTTGGGTGAGGGTGCCTACCTGGTCCGCGTACGCGCCGAGACCACGGACGGCTTCCGCAGTACGGCCATCGTGGCTTTCCACGTGGCACAGGACTGCGCTGCCGCGCCCGCGGTGGTCGTCATCGGCGTCGCTGACAGTGGTATCAACCCCTACAACAAGGAATTCGCAGGGGAACTCATTCCGTACCCTGAACTCCGGGAATTCACCACCGCGGACCTCAACAACCTCGGCCCCGGCGACAGTCCAGTTTACCACAAGCAAACCAACGAATTGCTGCCTTTCACCAAGCACCCCAGTTCCTACATCCCTGGCTTCCCCGCAGACGCCGAGGCCATTGAACTGACGCTGGGTGGCGGATACTACAAGAACGAAGACAACGCGGACATCTGGAGCAAGGGCCACAACGCCATTGCCCTCAACAAGTGGTACTGGTTCCCTGGAACCAAGATCATTGGTGCCGTGGATGGCAGTGACACCGCCGCCATCAACAGTGCAGGGGACACCAACCCCATCCTCGACGATGATGGCCATGGTACCGGCGCGGCAAGTGTCGCCGCGGGTAACACCGTCGGCAGTTGCAAGCGCTGTGTCCTCGCCTTCGCAGAAGGCCTCAGCAGCGACGACTGGTTCTACACCGAGCCGTGGGTGGACTTCGTGAGTGTCAGTGGGGGTAGCCTTGCAAACGTGGGCATCCCCGGACCTGCTGGCATCGTCAACGTGGGCCAGTTCGGCATGCGCGACGCTGCTGAGCGCGGTCAGACCATCAGTTACGCCGCCGGTAACGGTTGCTTGGCGTACCTGTGCGTTGAGCAAACCTACACGAGCAACAGCCTCGGTCCTGACTGGACCGTCAACGTCGGAGCCGTCGCCGGCAACCGCGCAAGCATCCTGCAAAGCGGCAAGCCCGTTGACTGGGCCAGTTTCGGCAGCGGCACCATCCCCCGCGCATGCACGTACTCCTACAACACCAATTGTGGTTCCTTCAGCGGCACCAGTGCGGCCACGCCCATCAGTACCGGTCACATGGCCAACGCCTTGCTGGAAGCCCGTCTCCTCATGGGTGACTACGATGCTGGCCAGAAGGATGCCAGCGCTGCTGGTGGCCAACTGCAAGCGGTCGCCGTGGGCACTCCCGTGCCCAGCGTGCCGGAACTAGCAGATGGTGTTCTGCAACGCCACGAATTGTGGCACGTTGCATTCCACTGTGCAAGCAGCCTCAGTGGCAGCATTGGTTACCCCGGTAGCGGCCCCGCCAGCCCTGTTGACTTCGCGTACACGGGTTACGGTATCGCGGACGCCACGGCCGCCCAATGCGCCATTAGTCACTTCGTGAGTGGTGCCGCCGTGCCTACGAACGACGGCGCTGACCTCTTCTTCGAGGCGGACGAAGCCATTCGCGATGCTCTCTGGGGTGACTGGGATGGCGACGGCGACGGTGCCCGCGGCGGCAACCACAATAGCGCCGCAACACCCGGCGTCACGCTTCCCGAAGGCTTCACGGCCAGCATGGTGGACACGGGCGACGAGGCACGTGCCCTGCTCAAGGAACTCCAAGAGCAACTGGGCGTGGCGCTCGCCGGCCCGGTCTCCGAGACCTACTACCTGCACCGTGACGCCTGTGGCAGCGGTGGCGACAACACGCTGTACGCCAACCACACGCCTGCCCCCGCCGCCGAAGGCGGCCACGGCTGTGGCAACCTCGGCGCAACGGCGGTCAACAACGCCTGGACCGGTCGGGAAGCCGCTGAGAATGACTTTGCCGCCGGTGGAACCGTGACCGCGACCATCCGTGCCTTTGGTCTGCGTCCCCACCCCGGTGTTGTCCTAACCGGCTCTCTGTCTGCGGGTGGCGTCGTCGTCGCCCAAGGCACAAGCACCGCTGTGGATGTGGTGAGCCTGGCCCTCGTGGACACCCCGTGCCATGAATGGACCATCGACATGCCACTGGCGGGCGACATCGCCGCCGGTGACAACCTCGTCTTGACCGTCACTTCCCAACTGGGCACCCAAGACATGCCCATGTGCTACGAGGGTGGCGAAGGCGCGAGTCGCTTCGTCATCACTGGCACCGGTGGGGGCGGAGGCGGCGGCAGCCAATCTACGGCAGTCATTGACACGCCAACCGAGGGCGCCCAACTGGAGGCAACCGTGCAGCCGGTGAGTGGCACTGCGACCTTCGTCGGAGCCGGCGAAACCCAGACCCTATACCTGCGCCGCGACGAGTGTGGCAATCTCAACACCGACACCATGTACTTGTCCCCTGTCGATGGCGATGATGCGGGCAATGGCTGCGCCGTAACCGCTGGCGCTGCTGCCCCGGTGCAAGACTTCGTTGAGAAGTACCCGCTCATCGAATCCGAGACGCCAGTAACATTGAGCCCGGGCAGCCTCGTGGAGGGAACAATCTTCTTTGCAACGCAAGGCGCCGATCCCGCTGACGTAGAATTCCGACTCTTCGCGGACGGCGAGCAAATTGCCAGCCAACGCGAAGAAGTGATTGTGGCAGAAGTCGTTGGCGTCCCCGAACGGGGCACAGCCGTTGACGTGGCGATTCCCGTCCCCAACGACTGGGCCGGCGTTAGCATCAGTGACCTAGCGTTCCACATCAAGGTTCACCGCCAGGGTGCAATCCATTGGACCAGTTACGATGCCCCGGCCAGTTTCATCGAACTGCCACGCATGGGCGACCCTAGTGGCGCCCGCGTGGAAGTAGCCGTGGACGACGCAACCTTCCAAACCGGCTTGCTATCTGTGGCTGGCACATCTTCTTGGAGTGCCCAATGGGATGCCACCGGCATGACAGGGGCCCACACGATCTACGCCCGGGCCTGCACCACCTCGTCATGTGGCCCCGCCGACAGTGTGGCCGTGACGCTCAGCGAGCCCTCCGGCGAGGGCGCCGTGGAAGTGCAAGTTGTCCCCGCAGGTCAACTGACCAGCCCCACAGGCTGGATCCGAGCAACCTTCGACAACAATGCCGAGTCTTGGAACTACGACTGGGACACCACGGCGGCGCCCGATGGAGACTATGACTTCCACGCCCGCCTCGTGGCTGATGGCTCCGTGCTCCGGACGGACTCCTTCAGCGCCACCGTGGGCAACCAGGTGGCCGCCAGCATGGACCCCATCGCTGACCAAACTGTGGCGGAGAACAATACCCTCGTGGTTGCGTTCAGTGCCACGGACGCGAACGGTGACCCCATCACGTTCGAAGCCAACGGATTGCCGGTCGACGCCGTATTCACGGACAATGGCGACGGCACGGGCGACGTCACCTGGACTCCCGACTTCACGGAGGCCGGAAACCAGTACGTCGCCACCATCACGGCAAACAGCCAGGGCGGCGGCGACTCGGCGACGTTCACCATCAACGTGACCGACACCAACCGTGCCCCGACACTCGCCGCCATCGGTGACAAGAGCGTGAACAAGGGACAGCAGGTTACCTTCGGATTGACTGCGTCCGACCCCGACGCAGACAACACCTTGGCGTTCACGGTGGATCCATCCACCAAGGGCACCTTGACCAACAACGGCGACGGCACCGCGACGTTCACTTGGAACACCAAGGTGAACCAAGTCGGCGACCACTCGTTCACCTACACGGTGACGGATGACGCCGGCGCCCCACTTGCGGACTCGGAGACCATCACCATCACGGTGCTTGACACCGAGCCCGAAGCGGTCCACAAGGAATCCGGCCAATCTTACCCGACGGTACAGGATGCCATCGAAGCGGTTCCCAACACGGACCCGGAAGCGCCTGACTACGACCCGAACGCCGAGCGCCCAACGGTCATGATTCCCCCGGGCCGAATCAATGAGGCCCTCGTCATCGACCGGCCCATGGTACTGTGCCAAGCCAAGCCTGACCTCAGCGGGTGCGGCAGCGACCCCAACGACCTCGTAATCGACGCCCAAGGAAGCGCCGCTTGGACCATTACGGTCCTCGCCAACGATGTACAAGTGCGCGGTGTGAAGGTCATGAACAGTGGCCTCTCCGGAGCGGGTGGCGGCATCGACGTGGCTGGCGACAGGTTCCTCATGAACAACACGATTCTGAAGGGCAACTTGGACAACGCGACCGACATCCAGAACGCGGCACTCGAAGACCAGTTTGGTCTTCGCCTGTCGGGCAAGGACATGCAGATGACGCGCGGTCACGCCGCAGACATCAACCAAATCACATCCTGGGACCACGCCGGCATCTACGTGACGGGAAGCGGCGGCACGTCGGTTGATGAAATTGCCTTCTACAACTTCGGCGGCAACGGCAAGGACAGCATCCTTACAAACCGTGCCTACGCCCCCGGAGGCAAACTGCACATTCACGGCAACTCATTCGAACTCGACGGCCTACGTGCCCTCAACCTCGAGGTGGCCACCAACACCACCATCGATGGTAACCAGTTCAATGGCTACGTGGTCCCCATTCCCTCTGAGGGGGCCGGCATTGCTGTATGGATGCAGGCTGGTCGTGGCAACGCCATTACTGACAACCGATTCACTGGCAACTTGGTTGCAATCGGCGTTGACATCAGCCCCTACGATAACTCGGTGCCCCAAGACCTGACCATCCAGTTCAACGACTTCGGCTTCATCCAGGACCCCCTTGGATACGCCATTTACGTTGATGAACCGGTTAGTAACCTGGTCGTCGTTGCCCAAGAAAACCAGTGGGCCCGGGATACCATCCAAGAAGTGGAAGAACGCAACCTCAACCGCGGCACCAACGTCGAAATCGATGCCTCGTGCTTCTACACGACCTCGTGGACCTTGGCTTGCCCGCCCGCGCCTGGATTCACGTACCAAGCCCTCGACCCCAACAACCCGACGTTGATCTCCTTCACGGCGGACCCTGCCAGCCATGGCGGCACATACACTGACTGGGCATGGGCGTTTGGCGACGGCCGTAGCGGCCAAGGCGTCGTAGTAACCCACGATTACGCTAGCACCGGAACCTTCGATGCCACCTTGAGTGTCACGGATTCCTGGGGCTACGAGCGCACCGTCAGCCAGCAAGTGTTCGTCGCAGGCGCGTTGTACAATTACGACATTGACCCGACCAAGGCCGCCATCGCTGCAGTGCCGGGCGAAGACCGAACCTACACTGTGACGGTCGACAATCTCGGCACCAACGTGGATCAATACACGGTCACTGTTCGCGATCGCGGCGGCTGGGGCTTCACCTCCAGCGCCTCGACCATCAGCGTTCCTGGCGGCGACTCCTCGACCTTCACGGTGACCGGGACGGTCCCTGCAAACAGCCCCGAGAGCATTGTGGAGGTCTTCGTGACGTCGCAAAACCTCACGACCACCCAGGCCAAGACGTGGGAGCACTACATCCACGTGGATGCCAAGGTCGGTATCTCCAGTGGCCGCATGCCCAGCCAAGGCGACCCTCTGGAAGGCACCGTGACCCTCACGTACATTGACGGCAGCCCTGTCGCTGGCGTGGAAGTTACCATGGAGCACGCCCATGACATGTTCGGCTTCGGCCTGGCCAGCGGCTTCACCCGATCGAGCATCGTCGCGGGCGTCACGGATGACGACGGCAAGGTGCGGTTCGAATTCGACCCGGCCCTCCACCCCACGACCACACTCCGGGGCCAGCACACGGTGGAAGTCACATTCGACCACATCGACCGGTCTTACACCAAGGTCCACTCGTACACGGTCCGCTAAGCCGCCGGCACCGGTTTTCAACCCCCTCTACCCATCCTCCTTCGTGGACATCCTACGCCTCACCATTGATCGCCCAGGCACCCTCAACGCCCTGGACGCTCGGACCATGGATGACCTAGCCACGGAAATCAGGGGGTCGGGCGCGGAGGCAGACGTGGTGGTCATCCAGGCTACGGGGGATGCGTTCAGCAGCGGCGGCGACCTCAAGGCGATGGCGGGCACTAACCTCGCTCCTCGGGATATCATGCAGAGCCTCAGTGGCTTGATCCACGCCATTCGGGACTGCCCACGACCCGTCGCAGCGCGCGTCCAGGGCGACGCACACGGCGCCGGGGCAATGCTCGCCTTCCAGTGTGACGCCGCCTTAGCGCGCGCATCAGCCAAGTTCACACTTCCCTTCCTTCACGTGGGGCTCATCCCGGATGCAGGCGCAACATGGCTGTTGAGGCGCTTGGGCCACCAGCGCGCACTTCACTTGGCATGGACAGGGGCCCCATTCACGGCCGAGCAGGCAGCCGACTGGGGCCTCATCTTGGGCTCCGTTGAGGATGACTTCACGCAGGCGTTTGATGACCTAGTTCGTTCCCTGGCACATCTGCCTCCCCATGCGGCGGCAGCAACCAAGCGCGCAATCCGAGATGATGCTGGCTTGGACGGTGCCCTCCGCCGAGAGGCAAGGCTGCAGGCCATCGCCCTCGGCGGCG
>JBFJXU010000073.1:0-8935 GCA_041622975.1 Thermoplasmatota archaeon | reverse complement strand
GCTGGTAAGGAGGCTCATCCAAAGGATGCCGTCGGCGTGAGCGGAGACTTGCGTTGCCCCACCGGGGAATAGTACCACGGGGAGCCCGCTGGCCCGCTTGACGGCCTTGCATGTCCGATCCACGAGGCGCGTATTGTTGCTGGTGCTGCCGCCAACCAGGAACAAGTGGCTACCTGCCTCGGCGGCCGCCTGGGCCACCAAGCCGGCTTCCTTCGGCGACTGGCGGTCTGGGTCAATGAGGGTCCAGTGAAGCGGGCCGTGCTTGAGGTGGCGGTAAATGTAGTCCTCCACCCACTGGATGCGGGGCCTGCGGCGGAAACGCACAGAATGCGCAGCATTCATGCCGTCATGAAGTCGGCGGTTAGACCGCCAACACGAACGCCAGGAGTGCCACCACCATTCCAACCTTCAGGATGCGTTGGCCACGACCAGGATGCTGGAATGCAAGGCCGGCGCCCACGACCAGTAATGCATCGGCAGCAACGAGGATAATGCCCCGATCTGGCCCGGCCAAATCATCGAACGCCGCCACCGTGGCCGCTACGGGAACGACCACGGCGATGAATGCGAGGACTAAGGTTGCCCTTGCGCCGAACACCACGGGAAGCGTGCGCCGATACGCGGCGTCCGCGGCCACATCTTCCACGTCCTTGACGAGTTCACGCGCCAAACTGGCCCCGGCGGCCAGGCCGCCCATGAGCAAGGGAATCCGTAGTGGACCGTCCGCGGCGAACCCTCCGAAAACAAAGGCAGACCCCACCAAGGCCGCGACGACCACATTGCCCACCAATGGCTGGCTCTTGAAGCGCCACTCATACCCAGCCAAGACGACGGCATTGACGGAGGCGAACAGCAGCACGCCAATCCCACCAGCCGTGTAGGCAGACCACAAACCAAACAGCAACAGGGCAGCAGCGAAGGCCTGGGCTTGTGACAGCGTTATTCGCCCGGATGGCAAGGGCCGCTCCGGGTGCGCTCGGCGGTCTAGTTCCACGTCGACGATGTCGTTGAGCGTGTTGCCAAAGCCTGCCACCAGAACCGCTGCGAGCGGAGCAGCAAACCAACCTGGCCCGGAGCCGCCGGCGGCGGCAAAGCCGATGGCCACCGCCACACCAGCCATGAGGCTGTTGCCTGGCCTCATGAGGGCGATGCGGTTGCGCCATAATTCAAGATAGGAGGCCACGTTAACGAATGACGGCGTGACCGTGGTCTGCGCGTCGGTCGCCCGTCGGCAAGTGAATGTCGTACTGGAAGTAAGCGATGCCCATGTGATACGTGAAGCCAACGCCGACCACCGTGTCTTGAACGGTCCACGTTCCGCTGGGTTGATTGGTCTCGTAGAACATGAGGTTGAGGCCATCACCCGTCATGCTGGTCACCCATTCCTCACCACCGGGCGTGACGTCGCGGGCCTCGAGGTGGCCAGGAGTGCCTGGTACGGTGCCTACGAAGTGCATCATGGTCATGCGGTTGAACCCGTCCGCCACGGTCAGGGTCCGCTCAGTGGGCGTGTGGGAATCGCTGGCAGGGCCCATGACGCCGTAGTCGATGGCGGTATCCTCGCCGCGGGGGACGGTGACCCAGCCCTGGTAGTCGTAGCCATGCTCGACCACTTCCCACAGGCCCAATCCGGATTCCATGCGGACCACTTCATGCATGGTGGCATCGTAGGTGATGCGCATCTCACCTTGGTCCCCGAGAATCATGGCAAACAGCATACTCTCTGGAGTGGGGTCTTGTTCGGGGGCCGTGAAAACAATGGTCGCGGTTTTCTCGTCCGCCGCCTCGACGGTTGCTACCATAGGGCTGGCGGCAAAGGAGGTCTCCCAGGAGTCCCCTTGCACGAGGGGGAACTTGACGGGCGTGAAAAGTTCGTTGTGGGTGTTGTAGGAGAGATCGAAGTTCACGTCGCCGAAGGCGGGGCTGTGGAAACTGATTGCTTCCTTGAGCCAGCCTTCGTGGGGCATGCCGAAAATGTAGCCCTCATCGTCAACTTCGGCTACCACGCGGACAACTTCCACGAGTTCATCGCTGAAAGCGCCCTCGTAGCGGATTCGCCACCACTCCCCCGGTACGAGGCGGGGGGCTTCGGCGGTAGTCGCGTTCCAATCCGGTTCCACGGCTGGGCCCGTTGACACCTGTGTGTACGTGGTGTCAGGCCGGTCGCCAAGGATAATCTCGGGCTCGGCCGCTTCGGGGGCCATCTCGTCCGGTTCCGATGCACAGCCAGCCAACAACATGACTGCCGCGACCAGTACTACAACGACGCGCATAGCCGGCGCATCCTGCCTGCCATGATAATCTTGGGCCCGGATTCTAGGTAGCCAAGGAAAGCCCAGGACCCGCGCGTGCGTGGTAGAAATCAAGGGCCGGCCCCAGGTTGATGATTCCGTTTTCAGCACCGGACAAGGTTTGCACCACGCCCAGAGCCAAGCCATCTGCAGTCATCACGGGGCTCCCGGAATCGGCGGCGATACTGGGCACGGAGAACCGCGCCATGGACTGCCAATCAGATACCTCCGTCAGGACACCCTCCCTGGCATCACCATATTCAGATTCCGTGCCCCCATCACGTAGCCCCGAATTGCCGTACGTCCGAACGGGCATGCCTACAGTCAGATCCTTGGCCATGCCAGTGGGCGCACCCCAAACCCGCACGGCCGGATGGACTCGACCTATCTCGTCGTGGTTAATCCGGAGTAGTGCAAAGTCATGCTCGAAGCCTGGCTCGGGCCCGCCAATGCCCCCAAGGGGAGCCTTGTCGGTGCACGTCGTGACGTTGTCGAATGCGCCCCAGCCACAGTAATGGAGCGTCGCGGCCACGCGGCCAGCAACCTGTATGGGGTCGCCTAGGGCGCGGCCCTTGACGCAATGCGATGCAGTGCCGATGTAAGCCGCCCCTTGCTCGTCCACGAAGACGAAGTTGACCGTGCACCCGAGGAACGTGTTTGGCAGGGCCGCAGGGTCGTGTGGGCCGTACAATTTGTCACCCGGCCGGAGGGCCGCATCTTCAGGGTCTCCCCAGTCGATTTGGGCCGGCATAGTCGATTCAAGGTCCGCTCCGGCGTCACTAGTTTCGGCGAGGCACCCGGAGGCAAGCGTGGCAAACAGAATCGACAGCGGCAGGAAGGCCCGCATGCAGGTCGACTCCATTGCCGTCGAGTTAAGGATTGAGGCAGCGGTGTGCGAATCCAATGCCCCGGTCAGGCGGCAATTTGTGATTCGGCCTCGGCCAACAACTCATCCACTTCATCCCACTCGGCCTTCGCCTTGGCTTCTTCCATGTCGCGTACGGCGAGCATGTATTTGCGCACCAACGGCGCCATTTTGGGGAAGTGTTTGAGCATGAGTTTGACGAACGTCGGGAACTTGGCGTCCGTCAATTCTAGGACGACTTCGCCGTCAAGGATGCTGGCAAGGCGCTCGAAGTCCTTGTCGGATAGGTTCTCTGAGAAGTACCGAAGGCGCAGTAATTTCTCTGTGACGGCACCCTCTCCGGTGCTCCAGTACTCATCCACGTAGGGTTGCAGTGCCGCCTTGGAAACGTCGCCGTTGCGGAGCGCTTCGCCTCCCACACGGGCGGCAATTTGTGCAGCACTCATCGCGATGATGATACCGCCACCGTGAATCGGATTGACCAATTGCGCCGCGTCGCCCACAAGCATGACGCCGTCCGCGATGGGCTCGGGGACGCGACTACTGACGGGGATCCCACTACCGTTAATCTCGGTGACGCTGGCGTTGCGGAAGAGGTCCGGGTTGCGTTCAATCCAGCGGTCCAAGTAGTCTTGGGCGCGGTTGCCCCAACTAGACTCCTTGGCCAAGACACCAATGCCCACGTTGGCGACTCCGTCGCCCTTGGGGAAAATCCAGACGTAGCCCTTCGGGGCCACGTCTTCGCCGAAGTAGAGGTGAAGCCAATTCCATTCCTCGATGCCTTCCACGCCGACCATTTCGTATTGGAATCCCGCGTGGTAGTCACGCACCCGGTTGAGTGTCCGCAGCCCGCTCCATTTGCCTACCATGGAGTCAATGCCATCGGCGCCAATCGTGAGGCGGGCGCGAATCTGGAATCGCTTGCCCATGAATTCGGCTTCCACGCCGGCCACGGCGCCATCGGGCGTCTTGAGGAGCCCGGTGCATTGGGTCTTAGGCATCACCTTCGCGCCGGCGAGAATCGCGTCGCGGGCCAGGTGCTTCTCGAAGATCTTGCGCTCAATGACCCATCCATACGTGTCAGGTCCCACCATTTCTACGCGTGTGCCACTTGGCGCGTATAGCGCCGCGCCCTCGATGCGTCCGTAAGCCCAGGCGGGGTCGGGTTCAACGCCGCAGTGTGCTAAGCCCACATCGCTGACTCCCTCGGCGCAGCGCTTGGGGCTACCAATGTCCTGTTTGCGGTCAATGCCAAGGACGGTGAACCCTTGCTTGGCGAAGTCCCGGGCCGCGACGAGGCCCCCTGGACCAAGGCCGACGACGAGCACGTCCACTTCCATGTCCACGGCGCGCGGAATGGTGCCAGGGGGCAGCGTCGTCAGGGGCTTGTCCGTCGTCGTGTCGGCTGGCGACCCGTCCATGCGCGGCATGTTAAGCCTCCACGGTGATGATGCGGTCCGCCTTGGCCACGTGGGCGCTGCCATACTCGAGGCCTTCCTCCAACGCACCGACGGGGCAGAACTGAATGCACAAGCCGCAACTGATGCAGGGGCCATCCTCGATGGTCAAGTGGTCACCTTGGAGCGTGATGGTGTCTACGGGGCAGACCCCTACGCATCCCGCGCAACTGATGCAGCGACCGTGGTCCACGTCGACCTTCGCCATGCTAGGTGCGACTTGGGTGGCCGTCAAAAGGAGTCCGGAGGGACACAGCGACCGCAAGACCCCTGATGGACGCCACCGCAGTAGCCGCCCCACGGCGAAGGGGCCAAATACCCGACCCAAGTCGCAGCGCGTGTGCCCCTGTGACCCCAGGGGAGCACAAACAACGGGCCCGTAGGGTAGCTTGGTATCCTTGTACATTGGGGTTGTATAGACTCCAGTTCAAATCTGGGCGGGCCCATCGAACAAGTTGCACAGCAACTTGTGAAGCGAACAACTCCTGCTTGCAGGAGTTGCGAGGCCACTCATGCAAAGGGTTGACAGTAGATGCTACCGCGTAAACCCGGTCAGCCCTTCGAAGTGGGAAGGCGCGAAGTCCTGCAGCGCGGCGCGCGCTTCTTGGCTTGCATCCCCTAGCACCTCAAGGCGGGTGATGGGCGCGATTTCCAGCAGGTCTGGTAGCGTTGGCCCGACGTGGGCCAGATGGGCTAGTAAGGCGTCGGAATCGGTGAACGTCTCGTGTACGAGGCATTTGGACCCGTCCTCGGAGAGATACCACTGGTACCCAAGGGTGTTGGGCTCGTCCGCTTTCACTTCGTGGGCGTAGTGCTGGGCTTTCTCCTTGAAGGACTCAACTTGACCATCCTGAATGCTAAACTCGACGATATACGATACTTGACTCATGGTTCCATCTCCGCTGGGCGGCTTCTTGGGCCGACTAGAGGATTGTCGGGCACGGACCACACTTGGAGTTGCGCTTCGTGCCCACTTGGACCTGGGGGCGTTCAGGCGTACAGGTCTTTGCGGTCGAACCACCAGGATCCTGCCCAGGCTAGGACTCCACCCAGCCCGAGGCAGAACACTAGGTAACCCAGGTGGGGATCGCCGTCGAAGAGGTCGCTCTTGCCCAGGTATCCGTGGGGCGTCAGCCAAACAAGCCAGTCCAGGTCATCCACGAGGCGAGCGACCACGTCGATGGCGAAGAACACAATGACGACCACGATGCCCACGATGTTCGCAGTGGCGCGCCGGTGGTTGAGGCTCCCGGTGAGCGCACCCAGTGCCAGGTACAGGAGCGCGATGGGCAGGAAGTCCAGCATGAGGCCAACGATGCCGACGAGGTCGCGGGCGGAGGCGCCGGCGACGGCGAAGCCAATGATCCCGCCCAGCGAGGCACCAAGTAACATGGTGGTGAGAGTGATGCTGCCGGCTGCAATGAGTCCCCAGTAGTACTGCTGCCGGGTGATGGGACGGGCCAAGAGGTGGTCGAGGGCGCCGTTCTCTTCGGCCCCCGAGAGGTGCTTGGTGGCATACATGACGGCAAAAATGCCGAGCAGCAGCGGCATGTACGCAGCCATTTCTACGCCTAGGAAGCCCTTGACGGAGCCGATTTCCTGGCCGGCTCCGCCAAAGACTTCGAGGAGTTCTTCCGGGTAGTTCTCGAGGAGGCGGTCCAGTTCAGCCGGGTCGTCGAAGGACGCATACACGAGGCCCAACAGGAGAGTGAACGCCGCTAGGCCCACTGACCAGGCAATCAGGGGACGTCGCTCGCTGCCAAGAAATGGTGCCACTGGATTCATGGGGTTTCTCCTTGGTAGAGACGTAGGAAGGTCTCTTCCAGGTCTCCTTGCCGCAACTTGGCTACCTTGCCTCCCAAGGCGTGCAACGTGGCTAGCGCCGGGAGCGGGTCGCCTCGGACCCGAAAGCGAATCTTGTGTTCCCGCGTTGCGATGTCCGTGGCTCCTGCTGCTCCGAGGCTACGGCGCGCGTCCTCCTCGTCAGGAACAGTGGCCATCACGACGAGGCCTTCGTCTTGGATGAGGTCCGCAATGCGAGCCCTCGTTTGCAGCCGGCCATTGAGGACGATGCTGACGTCGTGGCACATGGTTTGGATTTCATGCACCACATGGCTGGACAGGAAGACCGTGCCCCCGGCTTGGGCGTGTTCAGCAAGGATACGTCGGACTTCGAGGCGCAGCAAAGGGTCAAGGCCGTCAGTGGGCTCGTCGAGGATCAGAATGGGGGGCCGGTGTTGCAGAGCATCAATCAGGGCGATTTTCTGGCGGTTGCCTTTGCTCAATTTGCCGATCTTAACGTCCATCTGGGCGCCGAGGCGTCCAATGAGGGCGTTGGCCCATTCAGGGTCGGCAGCGGACCGCATCCGGGCAGATTGTGACAAGTACTGACGCCCCGTTACTGTGAGGGGGAGGGCTAACTCACCGGGTACGTACCCAACGTGTTCGTTGATGAGGTGAGCATGTTGATTGGGGTCCATGCCTAGGATGCGGGCGCCCCCGGCGTCGGGCCGCAGGAATCCCATGAGGAGCCTGATTGCCGTGGTCTTGCCGGCGCCGTTGGGTCCTAGGAAACCATGTACACGGCCAGCGTCAATGGCGATGTTGAGGTCGAAGAGGCCTCGGCCACCACCAAAGTCCTTGGTCAGGCCTCGCGTTTCGATGACTGGCCGTTGGTTGTTTTCCATGGTTAGGTTCGCCACTCGTCGTCTGGGTCTCCGTCGCCGCGTGGGCCGGGCGCCGATTGCATATGCTGCCAGGCGTCTTGGGCTTCCTTGGCGGCTCGGGCGCGGCGTTCCTTGGCGCGACGAGTGATCAGGATGATTGCAGTGACGATACCTGCTATCAACACCACCGATGTGACGGCGGCCCCTGCGATGGTGCCGGGGGATGGAGGTGGCGCTGGTGCAGTCCCCGCGCGTTGCACGGTGTGTTCACTAGTGTGGCGCTGGCCGTTCTCGTCGGTGTAGGTTACCTGGACGGTGGTGTCAATGGGGGCGTCGCTGCGTGGCCGTTCCACGTCGAAGGTTGCTTCCTTGAATTCCCCCGCAAGGAGCGCCCCCAGGGCAATGGTGTCAGCGGCATCAATTTGCAGGCCGTCGCCGGGGCTGAGGGTGAGTTGTACCGCAGTCAGCGGCTTGGTACCACTATTGGTGATGGCCAGGGTGAGGCTGTCCTTGTCAATGTCCTGAATGGTGACTTGGATTGGATGTCGGGCCGCTTGGCGTACTTCGACCCCGACGGTTGCCGTGTCGGTCAATAGGGACCCTGCCGCGTCGCGGTAAGTAAACCGGAACGTAACGGGGTATGACCCCGCTTTGGCATCGTCATCCACGTACACTGTGAAGGGAATCGTGGTTTCATTGCCGGGTCCAAGCGAGGCAATGTGGAAGGTATTGCTCGAGCCTACGGGTAGCAATACGTCCTCAGCGCTTGACCAATTCCCTAGAACGTTCACGAAGCGGCCCGGCCCATGGTTGGTCAGAGTGACTCCCACGGTGGCCCGGGTGCCCGCTTCAAGGGAGTCGGGCGAGAAGCCTGTGACAAACAGGGTGGGCGCCGAACTGACTGTGACCGGAAGGCTCAGCGACAGGGTCTCTCGCTCGTCGTTCTCGGCGATGTCCACGTAGTTGTAGCGTACTAGGAGCCGGACTTGGTATGTGCCAGGCTCAGTATCCCCAGGCACATGGAATCGGAAGGGGCTGGCTGTGGTTGACTCCCCGGCACCCAGACCACCCAGGCGGACCTTGTCAAGTCCCAGAATGACGAGCGGTTCGTCAATGTAGGTGACTTCCACGTCCACGGCGAACGCGGTCACGTTGCCGACGTTGGCCATGGTCACGTCGATGCGCCCCATGGATTCGGGCAGCACAGCGGCGGGTGCCGCCTTGCCCGTTACTTGTAGAATGGCGACCCCTCCCGCGGACGCCGGCGGCGCCCACGCAGGCAAAATGGCGGCCAACAACAGGGCCACCACCGTAATGCGTAGGGCAGATTTCCAGCGGCAGTAGGTAGTCATTGCAGGCCCTCGGCTTGCCTGGAAGCATGACTCTCCTTGCCTGGTGGCGACTTAGCCGTGCGGCGACGGGTCGAGCGTCCGCAGGGGCAAAGGGCATGGGGGGACGTGGGGAAAAAGCGCCGACGTCAGCCGCACCGTACCGCTGTTTCACGGGCATCAAGGACTAGGCTGGCCTGCGGGTCATGGGTGAAGCGAAGCACAACTTCCACGTCCGAATTGACCGATTGGGCACTTTGGTAATCCCAAGCCTCGCCCACCGTGAATGATCCATCCGAGAAACCGTCGCCCAGGCCGGAGGCAGCCT
>JBFJXU010000072.1:0-8947 GCA_041622975.1 Thermoplasmatota archaeon | reverse complement strand
TCGATAGCGGCTTGGATTTCACGCACCCTTTCCACGAAGCCGCGGTGATCTTCCCCTTGGAATACGAGCAGGTCACCCGGTTGGGCAGCGGCAAACATTTCGTCGATGCAGGTCCATTCGTCAATGTGGCGATGGACGCATGTTGCGGGCAGGCCCGCGTCCATGGCACCTTGGGCGATGATTTTGCTCGTTTCGCCTGCGCCGCGGCCGCGGGGGTCGGGGTCGCTGACCCAGAGTTCGTCCGCCATGGCGGCCATGGCTGCACCCACCTCAAGGAGGTCGCGTTCCATCCGGTTACCCGCCAGGTAGCCGACGCGCAGAATACGGCCGTCCGCCCGTGGCTTCAGGTGCGGCAATACTTGGTCAAGTGCACGCAGTGCAGGCACGTTGTGGGCGAAGTCGAGGAGGACGCGGTAATCCCCAACGTCGAACACGTTGAGGCGGCCAGGGTTCTGCGTGAACGAGGAATCGAACGTCGTGAGCGCCATGCGGGCCGCCTCCTCGGGGATGCCGATGGCGTAGCCGGCGGCAATGGCCGCCAGGCAGTTGCTGACGTTGAATGCGGCGTGGCCGGCCATCGTGATTGGCACGTCGCGCACCTCGGCGACGCGGAAGCTTGCGCGACCTCGCTTGAGTACCATGGCCCCCTGCTCGTAGGTGACTGCGACGTTTTCGGGGTCGGCGGCCAAATGGTCTGCGAGGAACGGGTGGTTCGAGTCAAGGCTGAAGGGGATGATGCGCTTGCCCCGGAAGGCTCGTAGGTCCTTCAGGTCCAGCACGTTCTCGTCATCCGCGTTGAGGACGGCTACGTCAGCGGCGTCCGGCACGGTGCCCTTGAGGCGGGTCAAGTCTTCGAGGTCGTGGATGTCCCCTTCGCCAATGTGGTCACGACCGACGTTGAGCAGGACGCCCACATCTAGGCGGTCGACGCCCAAGCCTCGCCGCAGGATACCGCCTCGTGCGATTTCAATGGCCGCCGCGGTCACTGCGGGGTCACGGGTCACCATTTGTGCAGCCACGGGACCAGAATAGTCACCGCGGTCAATGATCTGGTTTTCAATCTCGACGAAGCCCGTGCAAGCAACACCTACGCGGTGGCCGGCCATCTTCATCATGTGAGCAATCAAGCGAACTGTCGTGGTCTTTCCATTGGTTCCCGTAACGGCGACCGTGGGGATGCGACCGTCGCCCCCATCAGGCCACATCATGTCGACGATGTCGGCGGCAACGTTGCGGTGTTGGCCATGAGTGGGTTCAAGGTGCATGCGCAGGCCCGGACCCGCATTCACTTCGACGATGCCGCCACCTGTGTCGCTCATGGGTTCACGCAAGTGAGGGGCGACCACGTCAATGCCCATGATGTCCAAGCCCACGATGCCGGCCACGCGGCGCGCCATGGCGCGGATGCTTGGGTGCACCTCGTCGGTAACATCAGTCGCTGTCCCTCCCGTAGAAAGGTTCGCCGTGGATTTGAGCACCACCTCGCGCCCTGCCTCAGGCACATCGTCCAGGGTGAGGCCCTGCACCTTGAGCATACGGTGGGTGTTACCATCAACGTGAATCATGGTCAGAACCTTCTCGTGACCGTAGCCACGGCGAGGGTCCTGATTCGTGACGTCGATGAGTCGCTGGATTGATTGCTTGCCATCCCCGACCACGTGGGCCGGGTCACGGCGGGCCGCCGACACTAGTTCGCCACCCACGACCAGGAGCCTGTGGTCCCGGCCCACTAGGAAGCGTTCAACGATGACAGTATCATGGTGGACCTTGGCCGCATCGTACGCGGTGCGCACCTCCTCTTCAGAGTTGATGTCGGTGGTGATTCCACGCCCGTGATTGGCATCAAGGGGCTTGACAACCACTGGGTAACCAAGTCGCTCTGCCACGCCGACAGCCTCGTCTGCGCTACCTACCGGACGGCCCTTGGGAACAGATATTCCGGCCTCGTCAAGGAGTCGCTTCGTCCAGGATTTGTCGGCAGCAATCGCGACTCCCAGCGCCGTGGTCCGGTTGGTCATGCTGGCTTGGATGGCCCGTTGCTTGTGGCCTTGACCGAACATGATGTGCGATTGGCTGTTCATGCGCCGCCAGGGAATCCCGCGACGCTCGGCTTCGGCTACGATACTGCCAGTGCTAGGGCCCAGCAGGTTCCGCTCGCGCAGGCGCTTGAGTTCCTGAATAGCAGCCTCAAGGTCCACTTGCTTCCCCTCAATGAGGTCCTGTAACAATGCCACGGCCATTTCACCGGCACGTAGCCCGCACTCCTCGTCCAGGTGCCGGTATACGACGGAATACACGCCTCGTTCCGTCGTCTCTCGAGTCTTGCCAAAGCCTACGTCCATGCCGGCGAGGCATTGCAGTTCGATGGCCATGTGCTCGACGATGTGGCCTGCCCAGGTGCCCCGATCGAGCCGCTGGAAGAACCCACCCTCGACGCCGGGACTGCAGCGATGCGTGTGGAGCGTTGGCATCGCTTGCTTGATTCGCTCCGGCAGGCCCGGGATTTCATCACTTGGGGAATCCTCCAGCGCACCGATATCCAACTTCATGTAGATCACCGGGAACCGGGCGTAGAAGTTGGGGCCCCGAAGGGCTCGGTGTTCAAGGATGTCCATCGGCCCTTGGGTTCAGGGGGCGTTTTCTCATAAGCGTTCCAGGGCCCTGTTTCGATGCACGATAACGTGAAGTCTAGGTAGGATGCTGCAGGTTCATGCGATCGGTGGTTGTGGTCTGCGTGTTACTGCTCGGTTCCGTTTCCGCGCAGCCCGATGGGTCTTCCTGCGTTGCGGCCGGCGAGGCACAAGTATCGTCGGGTTGCCTGGAGTGGACTGTGGTCCATGATGAGAAGCGGACCAACCTCATCTCTTCGCCTCTTGGGGTATTCGCAGCCGGCTCCCTGGACGACGATGTGTGGATTGGAAAGATCAACCCGGAGACCGGGGAGGCGGGCTGGAGCACTACGATTGATGTGCCGGGGTATGTGCAAAAGCACCAGAGAATGGCTGTTGACGATACCACGTTGTACGTGCTGGCCGATGGGCAGAACGGGTGGGTCCTGGTAGCCATCACCCCGGACGGCGCCGAGAGGTGGCGATTGGCCCGAGGGGGCAGCATTGGCAACGAATTCGGCGCCGAGATGTTGACCGTCGCCGACAAAGTGTACGTGCTTGATCACGGCCGGGGGTACGGGACGCGCGGATACCACATCACTGCCGCCTCGACCCAGGATGGAAGCGTTGCATGGACTGTCCACGAGCCATTCAATCACAATGTATTCCACAGCCTGCTGGACCATGGGCTGGTGGTGGCAAACGACCACCTATACGCCGGATTGTCCTCGGGGCTGCACGCGTATACACTAGACGGCCATCTTACTTGGCAGGTTGATCGGACTAGCCATGAAACCGGGGCGGTCGTGTGGCACCAAGATACACTTCTAGTCGCCGGACGCACCAACCGGGGCGGCTTCGCAGAAGGCCACTGGTCCGCCTACACGCCAGATGGAGAACATCTGTGGAGCACGGACGGCGGCGCGTTCCCCGACATGGCGGCTGGCGCCGGCGGGCGCGTATTTTCCCACGAGCAAGGCGTTCTGTCTGCCCATGACGTTGCCACAGGAAACATGCTCTGGCACCGTGGCGTCGGTCAAGCCGGATTCACGGGTGGCAGCGCCGCACTCAAAGTAGCCGACGACCTCATTGCCACAGTAGGATGGCGCATTTCGACAAACGAAGCATCCGAGATTCACCCTCCGTACCCGACGACGGCCATGGTAATGGACGCGACGTCGGGGAACGTCATTGCCCGCGGTGGGTCAGGCTATACGACCCATGATGTTGCCTTTGCCGGCGACGCTGTCATCGGGGTCGCCGAGTGGCGTGGCGAGTACGCCACATATGCGATGACATACGAAGAGCCTCTCGTTCGGGAGCCACTTTACGAAGTGAATCCAGTCCCGGTTGATTGAGGCCACCTGCACTCGCGGCGCCTATGATACTGGGGGGACACCAGGAATCCGGTTGGTTGGGTCGAAGCAATCCCCGGTAGGTTCGGCCACGGCTTGGTCCGCTTCGCCGTCAATCGCAGACACGGTGTTGAGGAAAATCAAGGCATCACCGTAGAGGAAGTGGTCCTCCGCGCCGTCCCGAGTGTAGGCCTCCTCAGGTTGCAAGTAGCGTACACCAGTGCTTCCCTCGGCCTGGGTTTTCAGGAGTGAATTGTAGCCGTCGATGGTGGTGAAGTGACAAGTGTCACGGCTGGAGCCCGGCTGTTCGCTGCGGTCCTCGTCGTACACATAGATGGGGAGCGGGTCACCGCCGAAGTCAATGCGGGGGTAGCCAGCGGGGAAACTGCGGTCTTCGTTGAGGGCAGCGATGTTAGTGTAGAAACTGGTCCCGTTTTCCCAGACTCCCACAGTGTAGGTCTGAACGTGTTGGCCGGGCTGTACCGTGGACCCTTGGGCGCGGGTGATGTTCCATGCAGCAGCCACGTGGCCGTTGACGATGAATCTGGCCGCAATGTCGCCTTCGCCCATGTCACGCTCCAAATCCGGTTGGACAAGGAACGCAGTCGATGCGTTGCCAGGCAGCGTCCAATTCAGGGGCCCGTTGCCCTGCATCCAGTGCACCGCCTCCTGGCCGGCGGGGCCCATGTCCGCGTGTTGCACGCCTTCGATGCGTACAGAATACTCCATTGCCGTGCTTGCGGGATTGGAGATTTGGAAGAGCCAACCATGCGGAGCGCCGGCCACGGCCACATCGCTGCCGGGGTATGCGAAGCGATACACGTCCATGGGCCGAGCCTCGTCCTGTGCAGGCGGTTGGGTCTCCTCCAGGCAGCCAGCCATTAGGAGTAGGCCAGCCAACAGCATCCATCGCATGTGGCCCGGCCAGGCCTAGGTGCCCATGACCGTTTCCTGGGAAACCTTTTCATGCTGCCCCAAGTCGGCGCGGCCCATGAGTGAACGAACCATCATCGACAAGGCGTGGGACGCCCAACGCAACGTCGAGAAGCGCTGGGACCGCATTGGAAAGGGCAAGTACGCTCGTGTCCTGCGCATGGCCCGCAAGCCGGAGCCCGAGGAATTCAAGCGCTCCAGCAGCATCGTGCTCATCGGTATCGCCGTGATTGGCGGTGTTGGCTTCTTCATTTACCTCATCATGGACTGGCTGATGAAACTCATCGGCGCGGTCTGAGGCAACCCAAGTAGCCCCTCCTCCCCCATTCCTCTCTTGAATGGTCGCTGCCTCCTGGCGACCTACCAAACCTCACGCTAACCCATAAATAGAGGACGTTTGTGGCGCGGCTTGCCCCTGGATTTCTCCCAGCGGCAGCAGGTCACAAAATGGACGACGACGGCGTTGGCATCCTCCCCGACAAGCCCGAAGAGGCCGAGCAACCGAAGGAGAGCCAAGAGGAGGCCCCCGAGCAGGAGCCTGAGCCCCAGCCCAAGAAGCAGGAGAAGCCGAAGAAGATCCCTGAGAAACTGGCCTGGAAGTTCGAAGAAGACATCGACCCCGTCCAGGAGACCGTCATCCTCACGCTCAAAACTCAAGTTGGGCAGGAACGCCGTGTGGCCGAAATGCTCGCCAACAAGGCCAAGCGCTTCGGCGTCCCCATTTACAGCCTCCTGGCGCCCGCGGAACTGCGCGGATACGTCTTCATCGAAACGCCCGACGTGCTCGGCATCGAGAAGGGTGTCCGTGGCGTTTCGTACGCCCGTGCCCTCATCAAGGGCCCCGATGGTCAGGCCATCCCCGTTCCCTTCAGCGACATCGCCCACTTCCTGCAACCAGTCAGCGCGGTGGCGAAGATTGGCGACGGCGACATCGTCGAACTCGTGAGCGGCCCCTTCCGCGGCGAGAAGGCCAAGGTCACGAAGGTGGACGATGCCCGCGAAGAAATCACCGTGGAACTCATCGATTCCATGGTGCCCATCCCCATCACCGTCAAGGGCGAGCACGTCCGGGTCCTCAAGAAGGGCGAAGAGTAACCGAGCAAAGCGAGGCATTTCTTCGCCGTGCTTGAGCGAGCCGAAGGCGAGCGGACCAGCCAGCACTGCTTGCAGTGTTGGGCGGGCAAGAAGGGGGAAGAATAGGCGCCGCAGGCGGCTATTCATCAACGTTCTAGAGCGAGCCAAGCGAGCGGGCCAGCCGGTGCGCGCGCCGCCGGTGGACATTCATCGCAGGGCCGCGAAGTTCTGCCCAGGAGGCGACGGCTTTAACGCAGCCTTGCCGTGGTCGGTTCGATGCAGGTAGCCGCCGTCGACCCCGGCGTCAAGCAGGTACAGGCCACATGTCAGGACGTGCTTGACGAGGTGGCGAAGGTCATTGTAGGCAAACGCGACGTCATGGAGCGCGTCATGGTCAACATGTTGGCTCAGGGCAACATCCTGTTCGAGGATTTTCCCGGCCTCGCCAAGACTGTGATGGCCAACACCTTCGCCGAAGCATTGGGGTGCGACTTCAAACGGATTCAGTTCACGCCCGACGTTCTTCCCAACGACATCACCGGTAGCAACATCTTCGACCAGCAGGAAGCCAAGTTTGTGTTCCGCCCGGGACCCTTGTTTACGAACATCCTCCTTGGCGACGAAATTAACCGTGCGCCACCCAAGACCCAGTCGGCCATGCTAGAGGCCATGCAGGAACGCCAAGTGACGGTGGAAGGTCAGACGTTCAAACTGGAGCGGCCGTACCTCGTGATGGCGACGCAAAACCCCGTGGAGCAAGAGGGTACATACCCACTCCCCGAAGCCCAGATGGACCGCTTCATGATGAAACTCAGCATGGGGTACCCCTCGGTCGAGGATGAAGAGGAAATCGCCCGGCGACGCATCAAGCGCGGCAAGGACGACTTCGACGTGGCGGCGGTCACGGACACGCAGCGGCTCGTTGAAATGCAACAGGTCTGCGAGCAGGTCTTCATCCACGATGCCGTGCTTGGTTACATCGCCAAAATCATCCACGCCACCAGGGAACACCCGGACGTGCAAGTCGGCTCGAGCCCTCGCGGCACCATTGCCCTCGTGAAAGCCGGGCGCGCCCTGGCCGCCATGCGGGGTCGCAGCTACGTCACCCCCGATGACATTCGGCAACTCACACCGACCGTCATCGCACACCGCATTATCCTGCGACCGGACGTTCGATTTGCCGGCAAGACGGGCGCTGACGTGATGGATGAAATCGTCACCAAGGTCCCCGCTCCGACCACCTAATGGACGGGAACCGTTAAGGGTCGGCTGGAGTGGTTGATAACGTGCGGCCTGGTCTCCTGTTGCAACGCGCCCGAGCGTGGGCTCGCAGCTTAGACCCGGGCACGCTTGTAATTGGGTCCTTGACGGTGGTGGCAGTCGCCATCATGGCAGCCGTATTGCTACAGGCCCTTGATGATCCGCCCCGCGGCCTCGACCAGGCGGTTCCCGTCACATCGGACGACCGCCGGGATGCCGACTTGGACGGACTCCCCGACGCCCTCGAGGACTCGGTGTATGGCACCAATCCCGAGCATTGGGACAGCAACGGCGACGGCCTGCCGGACGGCTGGATGGCAAGGTACGGCTTCGACCCCATGGACCCACTTGCACTTCAGCGGACGGCCATGCTGCCGCCCTCCGACCAGTGGCCGGATTGGCCGGCGCGACTGCGTCCTAACCTGTTCGAAGTCTACGCTCTGGACCGGCCCGCGAATTGGGATGAATCCGTAGATGGAGCATGGGACAACGGGTTGGATCCGCGGCAATGGGACCATGACTTGGACGGCATCCCGGATGCATTCTTCGTGGTACACGGCCTGACGCCGGGCAGTGCGGGGCTACATGAGACGCTCGTCGATGGTGGCTTGACCGTCGCCGAGGCGCTGGCGGCGGGCACCGACCCGCGCGTCACCGACACAGACGGCGATGGCCTCACAGACCGGGAAGAATTAGCTGGCCCAAGTGGATTTGCACCCACAGACCCTACCGCTTACTCGACTTCAGGCACGGGGGTCTGCGACGGCTACTTGGTCGCCTTCGGCGTAGACCCCCACGACGTGGCAGCCATTCGCGGCGATCCCGACCGGGATGGCGCCACCACCGTCGAGGAAGCGAGGCTCGGCAACGGCTGCATGGGGGGCACCAATCCCCTTGATCCAACCACCGCCAACCACCGATTCCCTATCCCGGACGGCTGGTTCGTTCATTATGGCCTGGACCCACGAAGCATCGACATCGACGCCGTGACGCAACGAGCCAGCACGGACCCAGGCCCTGCATCCGATGCACCAGAATTCCTTCTCACCTACCTCGACGAATACCGCCATGGACGACCGCCCTCGTGGGATGAAGCCACTATGGGACCCTGGATGGGTGGAACCGACCCAACGAACGTGGACACGGACGGCGATGGCATCGGCGATGCCTGGGAAAAACGAGGCCTCGTCATCCACGTGGCAACAGCGCGTGGTCAAGAGGAAACGCGACCACGCACCACCGGGCTCGACCCGCTTTCTGCCGACGGCGACGACGACGGGCTCACCGACCGTCAAGAGATCGAGGCGGGCACGGACCCCCTGCGCGCCGACACGGACTTTGACGGCATCCCGGATGACCGCGAATCTCGCGTGGCTGGCCTCGACCCCCTCCGCGCAGACAGCGCCGGCGACCGGTTGCTTGACGGGGAGCGCCTTGACCTGTTGACACGACGCGCCAATACGGTGGCAAGCGGCGGGGACTACCTGTTCCCCGGCGACCCAGACGCGCCGCGTTCATTCCAAGACGTGGCAGACGACCACGCCGGCGGGACTCAAGCCGGTGGATTGGCGCACCTATTCGGGCCTGAAGGGGACCTTGACGGCGACGGTCTAGCCAACCTAGTTGACGATGATATGGACGGTGACGGCCTCATTAATGGCTGGGAGACGCGGCCAGCCGAGTACGCGACCAGTCCGTTCCCAAGCACCCTACCTT
>JBFJXU010000071.1:0-8959 GCA_041622975.1 Thermoplasmatota archaeon | reverse complement strand
TTGGGCCCCAGCAGCCCGAAGCACTGACCGCGGGGAACAGAGAGGTCGATGCCAGCCACCGCCTCGAAGGCACCGTAATTCTTGCGCAGGCCCGTCGCCTCGATGACCGCGTCCACGCCGGGGGGAAACAGCCAGACGATTTAGGGCCGCCCACGCCATCGCAACCAGGAGGTTGCCAGCAAGCACGGTTCTTGTACACACAAGCATGCCCCGTCCTTGATGAAACCCCGTGTCATCGCCGTTACGTTTGTGCTCCTTGCCGCTGGCGTCGCCATCGGCGTCGATGCAAACGAAGGAAACTACCCCATCGTGCTCATCCCTGGATGGCATGGCAACGGCGATGGTTTCCGGGAAATGATTCCCAAACTCGAGCAGCAAGGCTTCACAGTCCTCGATTTCGACCAAGCCACCCCCGGCACCCAGGCGCTATCCTATGCACCCACTGGCGCCGGCCAACACATTCCCTACGTGGCAGGCAAGATCGTCGAAGAAGCAATCCAAGATGCCCTTGCCGCCAATGGCTACGCTGCGACGCAGAAGATAGACATCGTGGCTCACTCCATGGGCGGCCTTGTCAGTCGCTTCCTCATCGAACAACCGGGCGCTGATGTTGACTACTTCGGCGGCTCCGGCTGGTACGGCGATGGCACCCCTGACGTGCGCACGGATTGGGCCAGCCGCGTTGATGATCTCATCATGCTTGGCACGCCCAACCATGGTACCTGGGAAGCATGGGTGCCCACCACCATCGGTGGGTTCGGTAACTGGAATCCCACAGGCGGCGACATGGCCCCGGGGTCCACTTTCCTAGACGCCATGGGTTACGCAGAACCCGCCGGCGAACAATACCACGCCATCGGTGGCGACCCCGCGTACCTCGCGTGGCTCTCCTATGATTACGACGGCGACGGCGTCAGCCACGGCTTCGATGGCGTTGTCCCCGCCGAGAGCCCCTACGTGACCGGCGCCACCATGGACTTCGTGAATGGTCACCACGGCGAACTCCTGACCGATGACGACGCCCTGGACCTCATCATTACATTCCTTGGCATGACCAGCACAGTTGACGGTGTGGGCGCCGCCAACCTCGCCGGTGACGCAGTTGTGCGGCTGGAATACTTCTACGTCAACAACGACCACGATTCGGGCACCAGCGACGAATACGTCATGGATGTCTACGTGGACCCGGACGGCAGCCTAGGCAATGCAGGCTACACGTACGTGGGCAGCCACTCGTACAGCGCCAACGGCCCCAGCACCCAGAATTGGGGCGACACTGGCCCCACCATGGCCGCCATTCAACTCCCCGGCACCAGCCCCGTTGTGGATGTGAAGGTGGTCGTCAAGGAGGACGACACGTCCTGGGGCGGCGGCTGGGAGCAAGTAAGCACCCACTACATCACGGACCTGCTCCTGTCTGAGGACATTGATGGCATGGACTACTACGAGGACGACGCCGCCGATTCGGAGGGGGGAACCAATACGATTCGCGTCAGCCTCAACGGTGTCACCAGCAACGTCGCAGACACGCGCCAAGTTCGCTTCGGCTTCGATAAGGCGTACATCCAGAAGGATCACGACTGGGGCAACGGCGAAGTGACATTCTACCTCAACGCCGGCCGCCTCGGCTTCGAGTCGTCCTACAACCGCGGAGAAATCGGCGGCACGCACTACTCCAGGGAGGACCCCGCCTGGGTCAACATCGGCACCCACGCCAAGAACAATGGACAGGTTGAGTCAGAAATCATCTGGCAAGGCAGAATGCTGGAAGACGCCGACCTGCGGTTCGACATCACGTACTGGGAGGACGATGGTGGCTGGAGCGGTGCCGACGGCGGCAACATGTACTACCTGCAGGACAACCTCGCCAGCATCGGAGACGGGCGGACCAACTACCAAGGAACGGCGCACAACGACTTCGATGCCTACATCTTCCTCGAGAAGGAAGCTCCCGATGAGCCGGCAACGCCCGGCTTCGGTGCGCGCACGTTGCATGCCGTAGCCAACCCGCTGGCCGACATCCCCAACGGTCCTGACGACCCACCAGGCATCGATGACCTGGAACTGTTAGAGTAACACCACACCAACCCACCACCCACGGGGCGTCGGCCGGCTCGGTCGGCGCCCCCACCTTGGGTGGGCCGTCACTGGTGTACGGAATGCGCGGCGTATGCCCTCCATGCGAGCAAGGCTGCCGTTAACGCCATCAGGCGGAACAGGGGGACGCCATACAGTGTCTCAGAAGTGCCAAAGTTGGACACTCCGGCTTTGGCGACGAACCAGAGGAGGACGGCGGCTCCGACCATGCGGGCACGAGCCTTGACTACAGGCTCGAACTGCCTCGAACTGACAAACAAGGCGACCGTCAGACCAACGGCAAGCAGAAGGGACGAGAACACGGTCACGGATGCAAACCACGGCATCGTAACGAGATTCAGCCGGGCCGTGTAAGGACCCGCTGTCACCCCTGCAGCATGTGTGTTTGCAATCATCACGGAGAGTGCAATACTAGCAACGCTGCCGACAATACCCAGCGCTATGATCCAATCCTTGCCAATGAGCAGATACAGCAAGTAGCCAGCTAAGAGCATGGTAGCAACGACTGATGTTGCAATGCCAACGATGAGTAGCACCCGGAAGACAGCAGGATTGTGTTGCCCCGTAAGGAACAACCAGCCCTGCAGGAATGCCGTCAGCGACCCAATGGCGGACAAGGCCCACCAGGAGGCGTAGGCGTTGGCGGCCGGGTGGTCCACTCGGTCGCTCGGGCGACGCCGGAGCACTCGGATTGCCACTGCCACTAGCGCGGCGACTTCAACGCCGAGCGTAGCAGTTCCCGCAACGAGTGTCCACTGCACGATGATGCATGGACCATGTTGGCTTGTAAGGCATCGGGACAGGGCCTGCGGTCCAATCTTCCCCCGGTCGCTAGAATTTCTGCTAGGTCCCCGTGTTGCCAGTCCAAGCGACGAGGGCCAAAGCCACAGCGAATACCGCCAGCAGGGCGGTGGTCAACCACCGAATCCATTGGGCAAACCAAGTCCACCTGGATGCACCATGCGCCACGAGCCACGCAAACACCACCACCCAACCGAAGATGCCCATGAGGAAGCCGGGGATTCCTGCTAGTCCCTGCGATTGCACGAAGACGAAACCGCCCGAAAGCCACCAGGCCGCTTGATATGGATTGGTGAGCGCCGCAGCAAAGCCCGCGAGGAACGTGCTGGGCCGCTCGGCTGCTTGGGGAGTCCGCTCCCGCCAGGCGCCGAAAGCAAAGTACGCCATGAGGACAGCCCCGATGCCAGCCGCAGCGCGCAGCACAAGGGGGTCGTCGACTAGGGCTCCCACGCCGAATGCCATGACCAAGAGCCAAACAACGTCAGCAACGGGTGCCCCCGTGCCCACGCGTACACCGGCCCACCAGCCCCGGTTGGCTGCTTCCTTGGCAATGAGCGCATTCATGGGGCCCGGCGGAGCGGCCAGGCTCAAGCCCAGGCCTAGCCCAAAGATGAAGGCGACCAGGGCTCCCATCAGTAATTGAAGTCCTGGTGGGGGTTGTCTTCGAGGTCCACGCCCAGGCCGTGCACGAGCCGGTTCACGAAGTTGAAGTAAGCCGTAACCTCTGTGGCGTGAAGGATGGCTTCGTCGTCAAAGCCAGCACTCCGCAGGGTTTCGACGGCCTCTTTGCGTCCCTTTGCAGGCGACAAGGTGAGTCCTTCCACGTAGTCGGCCAAGGCCTTCTGCGCATCTGTGAGGCCCGCCTTGCGCCAGTCCTTGCGGACGGCGTCCACGAGGGTTTCTTCATCTGCGTACTTGCCCAGTGCATCGGCGTGGTGGATTGTGCAATAGTCACATCCGTTGGCCACGGAGACCACCACCCCAATGAGTTCACGCTCAAACCGGCCCAAGGGACTCTTCCCATACAGGAGGGTCATGTAGAGGTCCAAGTGCGCTTGCAGCGCCTTCGGGTGGAGGCTCTGAATCCTCAGGACATTACTCACGCGGCCGCGCTTCTGCTGTACCGCGTCGTAGATGTCGAAGAGAGGGCCTTCCGCCTCGTCCTCGCTGATGGTTCGGATGAAGGACACAAGCGGCCAATATCGGGCCCCGTCATAAACAAGGGGTCACGAAACGGCAGACTCAAGGGGTGCTGCACCCAAGAGGTGACCATGGAAGCCCAGTGGCAAGGCCAAGTGGTTGCCCGCTCCGACAAGACCGTGGAAGTAGAAGGGAACCAATACTTCCCGCCGGACGCCGTGGAGAAGGAGCACCTACAGCCAAGCGACACTACGACCGTGTGCCCCTGGAAGGGGACTGCCCACTACTACGACGTGGTTGTTGACGGGGCCGTGAACAAAGACGCCGCCTGGTATTACCCGGAGCCCAAGCCGGAAGCATCCCAAATCAAAGACCACGTAGCATTCTGGAAGGGCGTCAAGGTCCGCTGAAACCTTCTAAAAGGACCCGGAAGTCGCGCGCCCCTGCGCCACCTTAGCTTAGTCGGTAGAGCACGTGATTCGTAATCACGAGGTCGAGGGTTCGATTCCCTCAGGTGGCTTGCATAGGAAGGCCTACCGATGGGAGGTCTTCGTATGCGCCGAGCAGGTCCTGGTTGCAGGACCTGCGAGGACTGACGAGCAGCCATCCCGGTCAACTCATCCAGTGGCGAGTGAGGGCCTCACTCCATCGTCAGACCACCATTTGCGGGGATAGCCAAGCTCGGCCCACGGCGCCCGTCTTGAAAACGGGTGGACTTTGTCCTCGGGGGTTCGAATCCCTCTCCCCGCGCTCAGACTGCTGTCTCCGGTTATGCCGATGCAGGGCCATTGCCCTGATCCGCCGAGAGTGGCCCAGGCACCACGTTGAGCATGGCGATTTGACCTCGCCCCCCGGCGTCGAACTGGGCGGCATTGGCACAGCCATAGTCCTGCCCGAAATGAAAGGCTCGGAGGTAGTCGATGTCGAGGATGCTTGCCAGGATGGCTCGATTGACCCCAGCATGGGCGGCAAGTACCACCGTGCGCCCGGCAAACTCGTCCTGCAGGGACGCCAGGCCCGTTCGAACCCGGTCATGGAATGCCGCCACCGATTCGCCGCCGGGGCAATCAACGCTCGTAGGGTCAGCTGCCCAGGCGGCTGCCCGCTCTGCGTCACGTTCGGCAATCTTCTCCCAGTGGAGCCCATCCCACTCCCCGAAGTCCATCTCGGCAAAGGCGGGAACCTCGGTCGGGGTCATGCCAGCGGTGCTGGCCAAGGGCCCTATGGTATCCTTGGCGCGAGTACGAGGACTTGTCAGGAGCGCGTCGGCCTCCGCCGCTTCTAGGAAGTTGGCCAGCGCTTGGGCCTGGTGCCGCCCGATGTCGCTGAGGCCAACATCCGTGCGGCCGACGAATGCGCCAACGTAGGGTGGTTCGACTTCGCCGTGTCGTAGGAACCAGAGTCGCACGAGGCGGCCAGCCTGGCGCCTGGGATGAGTCCTTGGGCCTGGGTTTTTGTGCGGCTGGTCCAGTCGGGGTCCGTGGCTTTCCTGGACCGCCTCAAGTATGTGGAGTCGGAACTCGACCCAGTCATCCATGCGGAGATCCTCGTGGAGTCAAGTCGCAACGAGGCCCGCGTGGCGGTCTTGGAAATCCTGTTTGCCCTAGGCTTTGGCGTGGTGCTGGGCTTTGGTACCAGTGAATTCCAGGCCGTGGCCTTGTTCGCCTTGTTCACTGTCTCTCCGCTGCTGTTAGATGCAGTGCTGCGCCGCCGGGCGGCGGCACGTGTCATGGGCCGAGACCGGCCGGGCCCCGAGGCGCCTGGGCTTCGTCAAGCCTGAATGCGTCGGTCGCGGACGCCAATTGTGGCCAAGCCCCGCCGGGTGGCTTCCGTTGCCAACCGCTTGTCTAACGTGGCCACAGCCGCACCATGACGTGTCGCCACATCCAATACGCCGTCGTCGCCCGGTAACTCCGTGTCTTCAACGGTACACCTACCCATGAGAGCAATCGCGGCCTGGGCAGCGGTCCCGGTCCGGCCACCGCCGTCGGCGAGGCCCTGCAGTTCCTTCACTACGCTGCTGGGGACCAACCACTCGGTGTAGCCAGAATCCAGCAATCCGTCGAGGTCAATGCCGTCGAGAACTGGGAGGAGGAGGAAATTGGTGTCAAGAACCGCCTTCATTGGAGGATGCCGTAGCCGATGAGGCGCCAGCGGCCACCTACGCGACGGCTGATGGCAACACGGCTACCCGCTTCGGCCGCCACGGGCAACTTGAGGGCGGACTCGACCTTGTCGCCGGCCGATTTGAGGACCAAGCCCACGGTGGTGGCAGTACCCACATTGAGCATGAGGGGCTCACGAACCTTGATGGGCTCCACTTCCGCGTCATCGCTGGCGCCGACCACGCGGTCCAGAAGGGTAACCTCCATCGTGATGCGGTTGAGGAGTTCGGGTAGTTTCCCTGGGTGGCCAAGCACACGGCCCACCAGGTTGTCGGCCTTGGTGACGCTGGGGTCCAGCGTGGTACCAATGGCGATCAAGCCGCCGGGACCCGCCTCGTCGACGGGGCGGTCACCACAGAATAGGCTGGTGACCTTGGTGGCGAGGCTCTCGTAGTGGACCTTGCCATCGACTTCCCGCTTGGTGCCAGGAACGATTTCAATTTCGTCGCCCACTTTCAAGCTGCCACGACTCAAGGTGCCGCCAATGACGCCACCGCGGAGTTTGTCGGCGCGAGTGCCAGGCTTGTTGATGTCGAAACTGCGGGCAATCAGCAGCAGGGGGTCGGCGTCCCGGCTCCTTTCCGGTGTTGGAATGACTTCCTCAACGGCGTGGATCAGGGCGCCCAGGTTGACGTCGTGGTGGGCACTGATTGGAATGACGGGAGCATCCTCGGCCACGGTGCCCTTCACGAACTCCTTGATTTCCTTGTAGTTCTCAAGGGCCCGCTCCTGGCTCACTAGGTCAATCTTGTTTTGGACCACGATGATCTTCTTGTTGCCTGCAATCTCCAGCGCCATGAGGTGTTCCTTGGTCTGGGGCTGGGGGCACGGCTCGTTGGCAGCCACCATGAGCAGGGCGCCGTCCATGAGGGCAGCACCACTGAGCATGGTCGCCATGAGCGTCTCGTGGCCGGGGGCATCGACGAAGGAGACGCTGCGGAGGCGTTCGGCGTCGCCATTGAGGCGGGGGTCATCCTTCTTGGAAGTCCAGACGTCCTGGCCCTCGGCGTCCTTGCCGTGGTAGAACGTCGTCTCAGCATAGCCGAGTTTGATACTGATGCCCCGCTTGACTTCCTCGGAGTGCTCATCCGTCCACTTGCCGCTCAGGGCCTTCGTGAGAGTGGTCTTGCCGTGGTCGACGTGACCGATGAGACCGATGTTCACTTCTGGTTGGGACACGGCCGCCGCCACGGGGGGCCCTGTTAAAAGGGTAGGGCGGTGGAAACGTGCTCATTGCGACCGGCGACTGGGGCCGGCAAGGCCCTGCTTGACTGGCGCATTAACTGCGGCGATTGAAAATCAATAACCCCTTTGTTGCAGGTGGAGTGTTCTGCCAGGCCACGCACCGCACCGGTAGAAAGAGGCCACAGGTGAAATTCCCATATTGCATCGGAAGCAGGGGTCGAAGAGGCTAATTGTTTGCTTCAGGCCTCACCCAATGCCCGGGTTGCGGCCACTCCGAGTAAGGCATCAGCCATTTGGCTATGCACGGAAGTCCAGTCATCTTGCAGGTCGTTCAGGGGGTGGGGCTGCATACCGGGACAGGCTGCTTCAGGCACTATCACTGTTAGGTCTGCAAGAATCCAGCAATACGGCACTGGGGTGGGTAGGAGGGGGAAAAGGCGGTCAAGGAGGAACCGTTCAATCGGAGTTTAGGAGCAACCCATGGAGTTGCCGCAGTTCAAGCACTTGTAGCAGGCACCGTTGCGGACCGTGGTGTGGCCACACTGGTCGCACGCCGGGGCGTCACCACCCATGGTCTTCAGGAGTTCATTGGGGTCGCTGGACGTCTTGCCAAGTGCGCGGTCGAAGTCGTCCACTTCCTCATCGTTGCCTTCCGCGGCAGCCTCAAGCGCCTCGAAGTCGGCGAGCGTGCGCTCGCTGGAGGGCCGTTGGCGAGCCTTGCGCAGCATTTCCAAGACTTCGCGGCGTGTGGGCACGTAGTCCGGGGCCTCGGGGTCAGGCTGCACGCTAAGGAACTGGGTTTCTCCAAAGTACTCGTAGCGCAGCAGCTTGCCAATTAGGTCCTGAATGCCAAGACAACTCTTGATGTAACGGTGGTCGGTCTGTCCGCCCAGCGGGCCGTGCTCGTTGACCATCTTCTTGGTAAGGTCATCGAGGCTCATGCCCAGTTGCAAGGTGCGAGAGTAATTCTTGCCGATTTCCTTGAGGAAATTGTCAGTCAGCGTACCCGACTTGCGCGCGGAGACGAATACCTCGCAGGGGCGGCCATCGGTGTATTCCCATACCTGGATGTCCACCTTCTCCGGACCGTGCGGCGTGTAGATTGTGACGGTCCGCTTGAACCCTTGATCATTGTCGCGGGGCGGCTTGTCAATCTGACCGTGGCGCAGGCCGTCGATTTCCTTCTCCTTGACGATGACCTTCACCTTCGGCTCATCGTCGTCCTCTTGCTCCTTCGAGCCCGTGGAGGACAAAGGCTGGCTGAGTTTGCAGCCATCGCGGTACAGGGCCACGGCCTTGAGTTCCAGTTCCCAGCCCAGACGGTATGCATCCTTGACATCGTCCACCGTGACCTGGTTGGGCATATTGATGGTCTTGCTGATGGCGCCGCTGATGAAGGGTTGGACAGCAGCCATCATGCGGATGTGGCCGGTGTGGTGGATGAAGCGTTCACCGTCACCGCACCGGTTGGCGCAATCGAAGATGGCAAGGTGCTCGTCCTTGACGAGGCTGCCCTCGACGGTCTGGTGCCCCTCAACGTAGTGAACGAGTTCCTGCACCGCCTGCTTGCT
>JBFJXU010000070.1:0-8991 GCA_041622975.1 Thermoplasmatota archaeon | reverse complement strand
CGTCACCGCGTGGCATAGCGACGTGGCCACCGGCGGACTCGACGCCCATGCCATCGGCTACGAAGCAGGACGCAAAACCGCCAGCCTTGCCCGCCCCACGCCACTACCCAAAGGGGGCGACATGGATGTGGTACTCGGCGCCGAAGCCGCGGACGACCTTGTCTTGGGCTTGATTGGCAGCGCTGTGGACGGCGACAGCGCCGCGCGAGGAAAATCCGTGTTCGCCGAACGCCTCGGTGAAACCGTCGCGGCGACCACACTCACCATCGTGGACGACCCGACACAAGGCCACGGGGCCACGGCCAGCGACGGGGAAGGCCTGGTCGCCAAGCGCCGCCCCCTCATCGAGAACGGTGTTCTCGCGTCATTCATTTACGATTCGTGGGACGGCTTCCGCCACAACCAAGCCACCACGCATAACGCCGTGCGTGACGGTTTCAAGAGCCGCCCCTCCACGGGCACCCACCAACTCGTCGCCGAAGCCCCCGTCACCGACGTGGTAGCCGCCATTGACGACGGAATCTACGTGGACACGTTGCTTGGTAGCCACACGGCTAACGCCACCACGGGAGCCTTCAGCGTTACCAGTCCCGGATTATGGAAAATCGACAACGGCGAAATCACCGGCGCACTCAAAGAAGTCGCCATCGCCGACGACCTCAAGGGGCTCCTCACACGATTTGCCGGGATGGGCGAACCGCGGCTCTTGCCCAATGCCATTGTTGGGCCCATGTGGTTCAGTGGCGTTCCCGTGGCCATCTGACCCACTCGACCGATTGTCGGGCGATTCCCCGACTCAACACGAATCCCTAATGCTGGCCACCGCGCATAGGGTGGCGTGGCCAAGATTACGCTGGACATGGAGACGTTCAAGGCGTTGGCAAGTCCAACGCGTCTGGATGTCCTGAAACAACTCGATGACCGTAGGAAGACGGTGACGGAGTTGGCGCGTGATATGGAGTTGAACAAGGCCACCGTGCACGAGCACATCGGTATGCTCGTCAAGACGGGCTTGGTGCGCAAAGTGGACGAGGGCCGCAAGTGGATCTACTACGAACTCACGTGGGAAGGCAAACGGTTGCTGCACCCCACGGAGTCCACGGCATTCTCCGTGCTGCTCGGCCTCGGCGCTGCGGCTGCAGCAGGGAGTGTTCTGTCCGCCATCGAGGCGGCAAGTCGAGCGTTCCCCAGCCCGGCAGCACCTCCGCCAATGGACCCTCCAGCCGGTGACGCAGAATCAACCACCACGCAAGATGAGGAGGCCCGAGACGACGCCGACGGCGGCGCGCAGCCAGAAGGTTCCGGCGGCGGTGACGCAGGTAGCGCATCAGGGGCCCCCGCCGAAGACTCCATGGCGGCTGCTCCGGAGGCCGACAATGATGTGGCAAGCAGCGATGGGTCGTTCTTGGACGGTGTCTTGGAATTCGTCACGGAGCCGTTTGGCACCCTCGCCGTGGCACTCATCATTTTAGCGATTGTTTTACTGTTGATGGCGATTTACAAGCGGCGCGTATAGTCGTGTTCTTGTATCATCACGTATAGTGCACCACGTGGCCTTTGAGTTGCAGGTCGTGAGCCATGCGCCCATGACCAGTGAGGATGACCCCCGACGATTGGCGAAGCACTTGTTCTCCATGATCGGGTATACCGCCCGCAAGGGACCGGACCACGGCATCTCGTTCAAGGTGTTCTACGATTGCTTCCTGATGCACCCTTCCAAAGATTGGACGGTTGAGGAACTCGCCAATGCCTGTGGCACCACGCTGCCCAGCATCTACCGCCACCTGAACAAGTTGAAGGACCTCGACATCATTGAGGACTTGTACGTGGACGTCGGCAACGACAAGAAGCGTGCTTTCCGCTTGCGCTACGGTGATCTGTCGAAGGCGTGGACATTCGCCGAGGCTCACTTCCGCCTCGCCATCGAGAACTACCGCAAGTCCATTGACCACTTGGAAACCCTGCTACAGGACACCCGGCGGGAAGAGCAGGTCACCATTACAACGCAGTAGCCACCAGATCAAGGAAGTACTCGTGGACCCGCGTATCCCCCGATAGTTCCGGGTGGAACGCCACGCCGAGGACTTTGCCTTTAGCGGCAGCCACGATGCGGTCGCCACGGCGGGCAAGTTCCGTGGTTTCGCCCCACACCTCGTCCAGAGCCGGGGCTCGGATGAAGACACCTGGGACCACGCCGATTCCGGCTACGTCGACGGACGCTTCACAACTTTCTCGTTGGCGACCGAAGGCGTTGCGGTCCACGCGGGCATCCAGTAGTCCAAGGAGGTGGATGTCCTTCTCCTCCACGTCGTGGTCGGCGTCACTTGCCAGGAGAATCAGGCCAGCGCAGGTTCCCATGATGGCCAAATCGTCGGCCGACCCTTTGCCGACTCGAGCCACAATGGCGTCGTGCAATCCGGTGGAGCGGAGCAATCGACTGATGGTGGTGGATTCGCCGCCAGGGATGATGAGGCCTTGACAAGCGGCCAAGTCACGAGTGGTGCGTACTTGCACCACGTCCACTGCCCGACCCATGTTCCGAGCGGCGGCGTGTAGCGCCTCTACGTGTTCGCTCACGGCGCCTTGCACGGCGAGTACGCCGACTTTCACGGGGCCTACGAGTTGGCCATGGTAGATGATTCCTGCGTGATTCGGAGGACACCTTCGTAGCCGGCACCGGAGTACGAGTCCACTCGGATGGCCACATCGCCGGCCGGCATGGCGGCGAGGTTGTCCTCCCATAGTACCATGGTTTCGTCCGTGTAGGGTGTGCCGCCGCTCCAGTAGGCTTCGCCGTTCACGAGGAGGGTGAAGTCGATGTCGTCCTTGATGGGGTTGGGGTCGCTGGTCTGGGTGATCGTGGCGGTCAAGCGGTCGGTAGCCGGATCCAGGGTAACGGGCACCACGACGTGGTTGTTCTCTGATTCGGGCACGGCGCCCGTGAGCAGGCCTTGATTGGTGGCAAGGGCAATGTCGTGCTCCTCTTGGCCCACGATTGTCCAAGTGCGGTCGTCGAAGCAGGTGGCCGTGAAGGAGACGCTGCTGGGGTTAGCGCCGCCGTACAGGATGTCGTGGCCACCGTCGAGCACGAGACTCGTCATCAGGAGCCTGACCTGGTCGCCCTGCTCGAACACCCATCCACCTGCGGGGAGTGGCAACACCTCGACGTAATGGGCGATGTCCCCGGGTGTTGGAATGGCATCATCGTATTCGATGGCGTAGGAGGGCTGGAAGGCGCGGTCGCTGCCAAATTGGTTGAAGAAGTGGTAACCCTCGCCGGGGTCGCCGCCCACCACGACTGGTGCTGGTTGGCCATTGTTGCGCGCCCAGAACTCGATGGTCACGTTACCCGTGGCGTGGAGGCCCTGGGGCAGGGGCGACGTGGACCACTCCCGCAAGTCGTTGGTGAGGAAGGCGTTGCTGAAGCCGTTACCCACTTCGAAGCCGGCCGGGGTCTGGTCCACGAGCAAGGTGTAACCGGGCCCCAGGAACCATTCGTAGTCCTGGGGTTTGTCGCTGCACGGCGGGGGTGGCGAGTCGAAGATACAACCCGACAGACCGACACCCATCAGGACGGCGATGACGAGGAAGCGCATGGGCGGCCCAGGGACGGCGCCGCTTATCCGTTTGCTGCTGGTGGCCTCGCCGTGCACAAGGCTGGCACTCTCACTGCTCTGATCACGGTCCAAGTGTTGTTTGGGGCGTGGCCGGTGGCGGGCAAGGTTGCCTTCGCGTACATGGACCCCCTCGCCCTGGCTGCGGCGCGTACGGTGGGCGGTGCCATCGTGTTGTGGGTATTGTTTCGTCAACGAGCCATGGCATTCCCCATCAGGGAACGATGGCGCGCTGTGACCTTGTATGCCGCCTTGGCGGTGATTGCCAACCAAGTATTGTTCATCCTTGGATTAGCGCGCACCACGGCGGTCAATGCAACCCTCATCGTGGCCACCATCCCAGTCATCACGTACGCCATTGCCGTGGCCACGCGCCGTGAAGACCTCGGCCCCCGGCGCGCCGTTGGCCTTGCCATGGCGTTCAGCGGCATCGCTTTGCTGCTAGGCGTATCGGGGTTGGCGGCACCCGAACGGGCGCTCGGCGACGCGTTGGTGCTGGCCAATTCCATTGCATTCTCCTGGTTCCTTGTGCTGGCCGGCCAGGACAGTCGCCGAGGTTCCCTCGGCTTGACCGTGTGGATGTTCGTGTTTGCATCCGTCGTCGCCGTACCCCTTGGCCTAGTCGTCGGGGCCCCCACTCAACTAGCCGCCATGGACGCCACGGGCTGGTGGGTGCTTGCATTCATTGTTGCGGGACCGACGGTTGCCACGTACAGCCTCAACAATACGGCACTCGCACGCGTCCCCGCAAGTACTGTTGCGGCATTCATTTACCTCCAGCCCCTGGTGGCGGGCGTCATGGCGTGGTTCATCCTGAACGAGCGGCCCGATTGGCGCATTATTCCAGCCGCAGCGCTGGTGCTGGGTGGCCTGGGGCTCGTGGCGCGCTTTCGCCGACCCAAGACCCCTGCCGTGCCGGCCGACTAACTGGGCCGTGGGGCCTAGATGCCGCGCTCGGCGAGACGGATATCCAGTTCGTGGGTGCTGCGGCCAACCATGGCTTCGCCGAGGTTCTTGCTGACTTCTGCGACGACGCTTGCATCGTTGTAGTGGGTTGTGGCTTCAACAATGGCTTGGGCGCGTTGGGCCGGGTTGCCACTCTTGAAGATGCCACTGCCCACGAAGACACCATCACTGCCCATCTGCATCATGAGAGCAGCGTCGGCTGGGGTGGCGATGCCACCGGCGGTGAAGTCCACGACGGGCAGGCGACCCATCTTGCGCACATCTTCGAGGACGTCGCGGATGTTGCCGACCAGTTCGTCGTACCCAATGTCGCCGTAGGCCTCCGTGAGGACTGCGTCGTCAAGGCCTAGGTTTTCCAGCACCTCGCCGTTGAGGGGGTCGTAGCGGGTGAGGAAGTGGTCTGCCAAGGCGTCGAGTTCGTGGTCCGCCATGGATTCCACGAGTTGGATGCCGCGGGTCACTTGGCGGCGGTGGCGCATGGCTTCGACGATGTCCCCACTGCCTGCCTCGCCCTTGGTGCGGATCATAGCAGCGCCCTCGGCGATGCGGCGAACCGCTTCACCCAGTTCCGTGGCGCCGCACACAAAGGGCACGGTGAAGTTCTTCTTGAAGACGTGGAAGTAAGCGTCGGCAGGCGTGAGAACCTCCGATTCGTCAATCATGTCCACGCCGAGGTGTTGCAGGACTTGCGCCTCGGCAAAGTGTCCAATGCGGCACTTGGCCATGACGGGGATGCTGACGGAGTCAATGATCTCGGAGATCATGGACGGGTCACTCATCCGGCTCACGCCGCCGTCGGCGCGGATGTCGGCGGGGACCCGTTCGAGGGCCATGACGGCCACGGCGCCCGCTTCCTCAGCAATGACGGCCTGCTCGGGGTTGACGACGTCCATAACGACGCCGCCCTTCTGCATCTTGGCAAAGCCTCGCTTGACCAAGTCGGTGCCCCAGCGCAGTTCTTCCATTTCAGGCATAGGCGCCGCGAGCCGGGAGGGGGTGAAAAACCAAGGGGGCACCTTTCAAGAGGGGTCAGCGTCCCAGGGCTTGCCCCAATGACGAAGTTATCCCAGGCGGACCTTCACTCAGGATGACGAAAAGCTCAACGCGGAGGGGCAGCCGGTCGGCCACAATCAGCCACGACGATGGGGTTCTGGGCGTCGTCGCTTGGCTGGGCCACGCCGCCATTCCCAGATGTCCTCTGGGCGTCTGGCCATTTCGGCGTAGTGATGCGCCCAAGCCCACAACGCGATGGCCGTGGCGAACAGGATGAAGGCGATGCCCCAAGCATTGGGGGTGGCGGAGCCGGCCGCCAGCGCCGAGATTGCTGCGATGACGAGTACGATGGCGGTGACGCGGTAGAAGCGGACTCGGAGTGGGACTTCGGCCCAAGTTCGCATGGATTCAGCCTGCCAGGATGGCTTTCACTTTGGCGTCCACGTCCGATTCCAATTCCCGGCGCAGTCCGAGGGCGAAGAACCACTCAGCCATGACGAAGAGGGGCGCAATGAAGACCTGGAACACGTTGTCCACTAGGGCCGGCCGCTTCTTTTCCCAGACGCCGTGGCCAAGGAATTGGACCACCCAACTGGCAACGAACAACGGTCCCGCAATCCACAGGGCAGTTGCGGCGCCGAGGTCAATGACGGCGAAGGCACCAGCCATGAGGATTGTGAAGAACAGCACGTTGGCGATTCCAAGGCCCAAGTCGAGGTAGAGATAGTAGCCCAACACGGCGACCACGAGAACATGGGCTGCGGTGATGGAAAGGTTGGAGATGGTGAACAAGGGAACGAGCCCAAGGAACACCATGAGCGTCCACACAATGGCTGGAACGAAGATGTAGTGGATGACCTTGTTGACGGGGTGTCGGTGGTAGGCAGCGTAGGTGCTCATCTGCTCGGCCAGGTCCTTCATGGTTTTCCAGACGCCAAGTTAGCCATGAGCTTTACTGGCCGGGCCAAACTCAATTCGGGGCGCGTTTAGTCGTATTCTACGACCACTTGTTGCTGTTGCTGGCCGTCCAAGTTGCCTGCTTGGACCAGGACGATGATCATGTAGATGCCAACGAGCCCGAAGACATTGCCGCCCAGGACGCTTAGCGTCCAGAGCGCAGCCACCACGATGCCTAGGATGCGGCCCCATTCCTGGCCACGCAGGATGCCAACGCCAGCCAGAATCGACGGCAGGCCGATGAGCAAGACTGCCATGATGATGGTGATTGCTAGGTAGGCTCCCATGCCTCGGAGCCAGCCTTCACCGCTTTCCCGGGCGGCAATCTCCAGTCCGAATTGGACCCAGATAATGGCAATGAGTCCAGCAAAGGCCGCTAGGGCCCCCAGAACGATGTCTAAGACGCCCACGACGCGGGCTTGGGTCCGCCAATCCATGCCCGGCCACGTGGGCTGTGCTTCAAGAAGCAGACGATTGCACCTTGGCCGTCAATCGTATTCTACAACAACTTGTTGCTGTTGGTGTCGGGTCGCGCCGGGGCGCCATTTGAGAAGGACCACGAGGGAGTAAACACCGAACGCCGTGCCGATGGGGAAGTTGAGGAGACTTACTGCCCCGACGATGAGTCCCAGGATGCGACCTAACTCGGTGCGCTGGAGCAAGCCAATGCCGGCAAACAGCGGTAGCGCCCCCATGAGGAAGACGGCCAACACCATCACCATCAGCGCTGCCGACAGAGGGAAGCCCCAGGGAATTGCCAGTCCTACTGTGGCCATGGCGAGGAAAAAGAGCGCAGCCAGGAGGGCGAGGCCCCCGAACGCCAGATTCAACCCAGCAATGATGCGAACGTGAAGGTCAAGGTCAGAGGACATCTTGTCCCCCAGCCGGTGCGTCCCCCCGGGGGTCGTCGCGATCCATCTTGAAGCGGACGTACAAGATGTAAGCGCCCACGGCCGTACCAATGGGGAAACTGAACAGCATGAGCAGCGCGGCGCCCACGCTGACACCCCACGCCCAGGAGGCGTCCTTGCGGTCACCCAAGTACGCGGCAAGATTCAATCCAACCGGGATCAGGGCAACGAGCACAATGAGCGCCATGGCGGCCCCGGACGGTGAAATGGCCATCAGAAGGCCCAGCAGCGTAATGACACCAATTGCAGCCGCCACCAAGTGGAGCATGGTAGCGATTTCCAAGTGCTTGCGTGGGTCCATGCGCTGCGACCGCCGCCCCCACTTATGAAGGAGTCCTTCATCGCGCCGCCCATGCAGCAGGCCGTCGACTTGGACCCCCGCGTCGCCCCCGAAGACCGTGCCATCATGGCCCACATTGAGGAACGCCTCAACCGCTTCCAAAACAAGAACACGTGGTGGCGCCACAGCGTCAACGACGACATGGCTACATTCGATGCCGCGTTCGACGCGGCATGCGCTCGCTTCAAGGCGGAAGAACTGGGCAAGGATCACCCCGTGCACGTCGGTGGCGAGGCCCGTCAACGGGACACGTTCTCCGTCACCAGCCCCGCCGACACAAGCGTCGTGGTGGGCAACTTCGCCAAGGGCACCAAACAGGACCTACGTGACGCCGTTGCTGTCGCCAAAGAACACCAAGGCGCCTGGGCTGCGCGCTCCTACCAAGAACGCGCCGAAATCATCACCAAGGCCGCCGATTACATCGCGGACAACTTCTACGATTTCTGCTCCGTCATGACGTGGGAGACGGGCAAGACCCGCTTCGAGGCCTCCATTGACGTGGACGAAGGCATCGACTTCGGTCGCTTCTACGCCCTCAACTACGTGGAGCACGGCGGCTACGACATGCTCATGGGCAAGCCGTTCCCCAATGAGACCTGCCGCAGCATCCGCAAACCCGTGGGCGTCTTCGGCGTCATTGCGCCCTTCAACTTCCCAGTGGCCATCACCTTCGGCATGGCCGCCGCCGCCCTCCTTACCGGGAATGCCGCCATCATCAAGCCCAGCATGAAGGGCTGCTTGAGCGGCAAGATGGTGTACGACGCATTCATCGCCGCCGGCGTCCCCGCCGAGGTATGCCACTTCATCACGGGCGAGGACCAGGAAGTGGGCGCCGAGATGCTCGAAAATGCCGACATTGACGGCCTCGTCTTCACGGGCAGCAAGAACATTGGCATGCTCGCCATGCAGAAGCAATTGGAACACGGCCGACCCAAGCCCTTCATCGCCGAAATGGGCGGCAAGAACGCCGTCCTCATCAGCAACAAGGCAGACATTGACAAGGCAGTCCAAGGCGTGTTCAAGAGCGCCTTCGGGTTCTCTGGCCAGAAGTGCAGCGCCTGCTCCCGCGTCTATGTCCACAAGGACGTGGCGGACGAGTTCATGGCACGGCTCAAGAAACTCACCGAAGCCGCCGCCCTCGGCCACCCCGCCGAGAAGGAGACCTTCATGGGCCCCGTCATCGAGGCGCGCAAGATCGACCTCTTCAAGG
>JBFJXU010000069.1:0-8998 GCA_041622975.1 Thermoplasmatota archaeon | reverse complement strand
GACTCACAGCAGCCCTGCATCAAGCGTCAAGACGTCCATGCCACGGGTTACGTCACCCGTGAACAGGTAGCCTTGGTAATACCAGACATCCCAGGTCAGTCCCGGGGTGGGGTCGTCAATGGAGACGGGGCGCCATTGGTCAACCATGCGGGGGTTGGACAGGTCGTTGAAGTCTACAAGAACGACGCCCGCCCCGTAGAACGACATGACCAAGTGGTTGGTTTCCTCGATGACGCGGCCAAAGTGGCTGGTGCATGTAGCGTGCGAGTCGTAGACGGATGGGCTGAAACGACCTGCGTATTCGGGGTTGGTTTCATCGGATAGGTCGTAGAACCAGAGGTTGCCGCCCGGTCCCGTGATGGTACCAATAGGGGAGTCCAAGTAATAGTCGCAGGCAGGCAGCGCGCCGCCACCGGTTTCGTCCCCGACGATGAGCACACTTGCATCGTGGTTCACCATGGCCAGGTGACTGATGCTCAGGGGGTGAGCGCCAGGCGGTAGGCCCACTTCGCTGATGATGGTAGGTTCGAGGGGCTTGGTGATATCCCACACTTGTGTGGCTCCAATGCCCGCACAGTAACCGCGCTGCTTGTCCTCCGTGATGAACCACATGAGGTCATGGCAGCCGTAGCCATTCTCCCAGTCGAGTACCAGTTGAGGTTCGGCGGGGTCGGAGAGGTCCCAGAAGTCGTTCATGGTTCCCCCGCTGGGCGTGTTCACCACGATGGGCGTGCCGGGAATGACGGCGATGTTGTGGGAGCCGTGCGCCGATTCAACGGCAGCCAGTTCCACGGGGTTCATTGGGTCCGTGACGTCGGCGACGTGGAAGGTGGAGCCGCCGCTTGCGGTCACGAGGATGATGCGTCCATCCGGAAAGGCGATGGTTTCCGCGTCGCGCACAGGCATGTCGAGCGTGCCGACCACCTCGGGGGCAAGGGGATCCACGATGTCCACCACGTGCAGGGGACCTCCCGTGGAACCCACGTAGGCATGGTGACCATACACGGCGATGCCGGCGCCGCCCGCCACGCCGGGAATCTTGAGTTGATGTGTCAGGCCCAACACATCGGGAAGCGGCCTGGCATCCGGCTTGGCGGCGTTGTTATCCAGGTATACTGGGAAGCCGTAGGCAGGGTGACTACCGTCGAAGTTGGCAACTGCAGGCCCAGGAGCATTCTGCGTCCCCTCATCCGTAAGGCAACCGGCCAGTCCGGTCACGGTAAGGGCAAGGACCACGAGTAAGCGCATGGCCAGGGCTTAGGAATAGAAGGGAAAGGGATTGTGGCAGTTGGAACCCGATTATTGCAGGGTCAGGATGTCCATACCGCGGCTGATGTCACCGGTGAAGATGTAGCCATTGTATTCTTGAACGTCCCAGGTACCGCAGAGGGTGCAGGCGGGTTGGCCTTCGTCGCGGGGCGCGAATTGGTCCACGATGCGGGGCTCGCTTGGGTCCGTGAAGTCAATGAGGACGGCTCCGGCAGTGTAGAACGCCATCACGATGAGGTTACGGTCACCGACAATGTCCCCAAAGTGGGCCGTGCAGGACCCAGCAGCCATTTCGGCGCCGGGACTGATGCTGCCGACGAGTACAGGGTCAGTTTCGTCGCTGATGTCGTAGAACCAGAGGTTGCCCAACGGGCCACTGGTCAGGGGGCCGCCGGGGGTGTAGGTGTCACAGCCCGGGGCTGCGCCGCCGCCGGCTTCGTCACCGACAATCATGATGCTTGCGTCGTGGTTGGCCATGGCCAGGTGGCTGAACGTCAACGGGGCGACGCCGCCAGGGCCATTCTGCACGCCAAGGGTGGGGAAGGGCACCGTGGTGACGATGGTAGGGTTGAGGGGGTCAGTAATGTCCCAGATCTGGGTCTGCTCAACGCCAGCACAGTAGGCGCGGTAGTGTTCCATGTCAGCATTGACGAAGAACTCCACGGCGTGGCAGCCGAAGCCGTTTTGCCAGTTCTGGACGAGAACCGGGTTCTCGGGGTCGCTGAGGTCGTAGATTTCGTTGGCGCCATCTTGTCCGCTGGAGGGCGTGTTGTACAGGATGGGCGTGCCGGGGATGACCTTGTGGTTGTGGTTGCCGTTCTCGGTGGCGATGGTGGCAATGAGTTCTGTGTCGGAGGGGTCCGTGACGTCGAAGACGAGGATGTCGTTGCCGCGGGTGCTGACAGTGATGACGAGGCGGCCGTCGGGGTAGGCGATGGGGTCGATGTCACCGGAGAGGCCGTCGGCGGTGCCGGCCAGGGTCGGCTTGGAGGGGTCTGCGATGTCAACGATCCAGATGTCGTCGCTTTGCCAGTCGCCCACGTACGCGTAGTGGCCGAACAGGGCGATGCCGGAGCCGCTTTCCACGTCAGGTGCTTGGGTGAGCTCCGCGAACGCCGTGACGGGGTCGGGGATTTCGCTGACCGGGATCTGGTACCAGTCGTCCGGGATGCCGGTCATGCCACCGGCGAAGGTGGGGAGGCTGGCACTGGTGGCAAACCCATAGGCAGGGTGGGCGTCGGGCGTCGGGGCCCAGGCGCCGAGGCTACCGGCTTCACCGGTTTCGGGCAGAGCGTCGTCGCTGATGCACCCAGCCATGGAGGCCAGGGTGATCATCGCGGCAAGGAGGATGCGCATGGTGGCGCGGAGAAGGGAAAGGGGAAAAGTGTTCAGGCAGCCAGGCGCCTAGGCAAGGCGCAGCACGTCGAGGCCGCGAGTAATGTCGCCAGTGAAGATGTGCCCGTTGTAGTAGCGGGCGTCCCAGACGTTGCCGTCTTCGTTCACTTGGTCAATGATGCGGGGGTTCTCGGGGTCCTCGAAGTCAATGAGCAGGACACCAGCCGTGTACCAGGCCATGACGAGGCGCTCGTAGCCCGGAATCACTTGGCCGAAGTGGGCCGTGCAGTTGGGCGTAGCGCCAGGCGGGTTAGCAGGGTTGGGGCTTACGCCTTCACTAGCGGGGCTAATCCAACTGAGCAGTTCCGGGCTCGCTTCGTCGCTGATGTCGTAGAACCAGAGGGCCCCGAGCGGCGTGCTGAGACCCGTGGTTTCGTCGTAGAAGAAGCACGTCCCTGGGCTGCCGCCGCCGTTGTGTTCGTCGCCGATGATGAGGACACTGGCGTCGTTGTTGACGATGGCCAAGTGGTGCAGCGTGCGAACGGGGTATGTGCCGAAAGCGGGGCTGCCGACGACGGGGCTGTCGGTCCCTTCAATGGTGCCGGCGATGGTGATGCCGAATGCGTCGGCATTGATGTCAAAGCCATCCATGTTCCAGATTTCCGTGCGGTCGATGCCGGCGCAGTAGGCGCGGAACCTTGTGTCGTCCTGGAAGAAGGTGATATCGTGGCAGCCGTGGGTGCCGTAGGTGCCGGCCACGACGGGCTTGGCAGGGTCCGTGAGGTCGATGAGGTCGTTGGTGGTGCCTTCGCCCCCAGACTGGCTGTTGAAGACGAACGTGGTGCCGGGGACGGTGGCTACGTTGTGGTTGGGGTTTACCTCCACGCGGGCCAGGAACTCGGGGGCCGTGGGGTCAGTAACGTCCCAGACATGCATGCCATCGGTTTGAGTGGCAAGCACGAGCGTGATGGAGCCGTCGTCGTGGGCCACGATGTCAGCGTCACGGGAGAAGGGCGTGATGCTGTCGGCGGGAGCCTGGTACAGTAGGACGGGGTTCTCGGGGTCCTTGATGTCAGCAATCCAGAAGCCGTGGTCGCCACGGCCGAGACCGGACGCGTATACCTTGTCGTCGAAAACCCAGATGCCGCCGGCGCCGTCAACGGCTTCGCCGTCGTCGCCGAAGAGGCGAGCCAGGGGTTCGATGCTGTCGGCGGCTGCTGGGACGAGGGATGCGCCGTGGTCGATGATTCGGCCAGTTTTGGCGTCCGCGTCAGTATCGTCGGTGAGGCAGCCGGCCAGGGCTGTCAGTGTCAAGAGGGCAGTTAGGAGGTACTTCATGTTGTCACCTGTTATTATTCGAGTCGGAGGATGTCCATTCCAAGGGCAGTGTCACCCGTGTAGATGTGGCCCTTGTAGTAGCGGGCCTCCCACGTGTTGGTGCCTTCACTCCAGTAATGGGCTACTTGCTCGGCGTTGGCGGGGTCCGTAAAGTCCACGAGGACCGTGCCCGCGGCGTACCAGCCCATGACGAGTTGGTCGCGGTCTTCAATGACGGTCCCGAAGTGGGTGGAGCAGTAACGAGGGACGGCACCGCCGTCACCGGATGCCAGTTGTTCCCATTGGACCTGGAAGTACCCGACGGGGGTCGGCGTGCCCAGGTCGCTGATGTCGAAGAACCAGAGCGCGCTCGTGGGGTCGCGGAACGTGGCGCTGCACGGGGGACTGGGCGCTGCGACGCCGGCAAATTCGCCGCCCAGGATGAGAAGGTCACCGCCACGGGCATCCCAGACACCGTGGTGGATGTTGGTGCCGGGCCAGTCAATGACTTGGATGATTTCCGGCTCAGCCGGGCTGCTGATGTCCCAGATGGTGGTGTCCGTTACGCCGGCGCAGTACGCGAGTTGCCGTTCCTCGTTGAAGGTCAGGTCATGGCACGTGGTGGATTGGACGGTGCGAGGGGCGCCGTTGGGGTCAGTGATGACCGCAGGGAAGGCGAAGACCGTAACCACGGGGTTGGCAGGGTCGGCGAGGTCAATGATGTCAATCTGGCCCGTCTCGCCGGCGCCGGGTACATGGGTGCTGATACTGCGGCTGTTGTACACAAGAGTCGTGTTGGGGACGACGGCGGTGTTGTGTGCACTGACCGCGATTTGGGCCACGACCATGGGGGCGGTGGAGTCGGTAACGTCAACGACAGCGGTTCCTGCGCCGCCGCGCGCCAACACCGCGTAGGTGTTGCCATTGGGGTGGACTAGGATATCCACATCGCGGCTGGAAGTGTCCTCCACTTCCGTTGCCAGTGTCCGGGGCACGGCCGGGTCGGTGATGTCAATGACACGCAGGCCACTAGGCCCACTCAGGTAGGCCTTGTTATCGTGGAGCCAAATGCCTGCCGTGGAATCGGCGTTGGCATTAGTCACGAAGTTCATGCCAGTCAATGTGTCTGGCAAGGGCTGCATCGGTTGGTCATCGCCACCGTTATCGGGGCCATCGTCGGTGGTCCCGGACTCAAGGCAACCCGCCATGGCAACGACCAACAGGAGGGCGAGGATTCGCTTCATGGCCGCGCGACCTAGCCCCCTTCTTTAAGGGATTTGAGGCTCGGAGACCGATAACCTGACACGCAGCGCCTCTTTGTAGCGCCCGTGCAGGCCATCGATGATGCCAAGCGGCCAGGGTGGCAGGCATCGTTTTCCACCCGTCGCAGCCCTAGCCAGGTCTTGGATGCCGCCGAGGCATACCTGCACGGCGCGGGCGTGGTGGCCACGCGCCTCATCGGCGACGTGGAGCGCCGCGGCGATCGCGTCGTGGCCCGCCATGGACGTGTCGAAACCAACGTGCAAGCAAGCGCCACCAGTGATGGTGCCCAAGTGGATATCCACAGGCACGGCACCGCCCCCCTGCAGAACACGCGGCGCAGCCTGTACGCCCTCGGGCTCATTGGGACGTTGATCGCATGGGGGCTGGCTTGGTTCAATCAACGAGCAGGCAACATCAGCCCACTCGTCCTGGTCGCGTTCTTCTTTGCCGCACTGCTGAGTGCCGTGCTGGTCCTCTACGTGGTAGACCGCAGCCTCGAGGTTCGCAGCCAAGGCCTCGTGCATGGCTTGGAAGACGCCATCCGAGGAGACCCCCTCCTGGTCTTGCAACGAGAAGTCAATGCCCTTGAACGAACCAGCGCCGTCGTCAATGGCATGCTGTTCTATTGCATCGCGCTAATCATCGAATTCATCGTGTTTGCAACGCTACTGTCCGATGGCATTCGGGACGCCATCGACGCAGCCACGACGCTCGAGGTCATGCGGTGGGGATTCGGGTTACCGATCGTGCCCGCCGTCCTGTTTGCCGTGGCCTACTTCTTCATTGCCAACGGCATCCACCGCACACGCATGGGCTTGGTGGAGAGGCGCATTGGGCATACGTAAGCGAAAACTGGGTCGCAGGTCGCAACTTCCGTTTCTGGCGATCAACCGGTGCTCTCCGCGCCCCGCTGCACATGGTCGCCCCGGCTCCGCATCCAGGTCACAACTGCATAGACCCAAACGAAAGCAACCAATGCTACCGAACTTAACCAGAACCAGAACGGCCCTGGCGCAAGAGTGCCAGCAACCATCTCTGCGATTACGCTTCGGGCTAGGAGAATCGCCAACGTGGTCACGGAAGCCATCAGCGTCCCCATGGCGACTAGGGGCACCACGTGCCCCGCAGCGCGCACGGCCGGGATTGTACTGATTAGGTTAGCTGATGCCGATGTACCCATCATCAGCGCAAGCGCTGCCGTAGTGATTTCATCGCCGGTGTGTTGGTCCCGAGCCCCCAAGATCAGCATGGCTCCGGAAAGCGCCACGATAGCCCCACTAGATGGGTGCCCAAGTGCACTGTTGACCGCTGAAGACAAACGCGTTCACCCCGCCTGCTCGGCCTGCACCTCGACGTCGATGGTAACTCCAGGTATATCCTCTATTGTGCGCGATTGGCCCCCCACGTCAACGGTCACCTCCGTGCATTTGCCCGAACCTTGAAAAAGGTACTCCACAACGGATGCTACAGTTACTTCGGCAGTTCCGCAGTCCGAGATGATGAGTCGAAGCACGTGATCACATGATAGGGATGTGCAATCCACTAAAATCACGGGAGTCTGGTCGGCTATGCTCCCAAAGCCAATGTCGTCGCCCGCCCAAATTTCATTTATTTGTTCCGCAATATTAACTTCCATGGGTATCGCCTCGACAGTCGCGGAGGCCGTAGCCCCCCCATACAGGGGATGGAAGTTAGATGCTGCTTGCTTTGCACCCTCAAGGGCGGATTGATATTCCTTCTGGCATGTCGCCTTGCCCCGATCATATGATTGCAAATCTGTGTGGGAGAATGGAAACTCTTGATCATCATGTCCGTCAAGGGCGGAATCCGCAACAATTTCCAATAATCCGCTCGAAAATATCGCTCCAGTGAACGTCGTGCCCCGAATACCGCCCCAATCGACGGACACCCCACTGTCGCAGGCATAATCCCCCCCAGTAAGCCACTTGCCGCAGGTAATGCCAGATTGAGCTGCCGACCCGAGCGCCGTGGCCGCCGCGGCCGCCAAGGGCCATCCCACCGGCGCCACAGTCATTGAAACGATTGCCGTTGCCATGAGGCCTAACATTATCGCACATTCGACGCCGGTTGCATCCGCCCTATTGCCCGAACCGCCATCAGATCCAGGGTCGTCAACTGAGGAAAATTGCTCTAAGGTGCCATGAACAGGCATTGGAACTGCCAGTTCGTAGAGCCCCAGTCCGTCCAACGAAGAGATTGGTTTGGGAGACGCGATGAGATCGCGGGCGAGGACCACTTCCACGACCCCATCTGCAATTGCTTCTGGCGAGCCGCGATTTCTGACAGCCGATGCATCGTCATCTCGCAAATATGCCTCGCCAGCAGTCCGCATGGCCCCGTCATGCAAGTTTTGGCCGTCATCAATTGCTTCCGCGACCGTAGTCCCCATCTGTGTCTCAACCATTTCGGCCACATCCACCAGGGCCTGGAACAGTAACCCTAGCGAGGGGGGTGCAGGCAACCCATTGACGCAAGCGGCATAACGTAGTGCAAATTGAACATATATGTCATCCTCCATCCATTGCGCGTGTTCACCACCAACCTTGTCATCGCCACCATAGAGGGCACCATACGCCGGAGTCTGTTTCCAGGAACCATATGTCTTGCAAGGCACTCCTATAGCATAGTCTCGCAATGCCCCGACTGTCGGTATAGTCCCCCCAGGGGGCAGAGGGCCGGGATTATCCCCCGGGGGATTGGGGTTGTGGGCCGGAGGTTGAGGGGCGCCAGGACTGCCGGGCAGAGCCGGGGCGCTTGGAGGCTCCGGGATACTGGGCACACTTGGCAAGCCAGGCCAGGCAGGTAATTCGGGGACGACTGGATCGAATGGAGGATCAGGTGGCCCCGGAGAAGTCCCGCCACCATCACCAATTAGGCCATCAACCATGCGACACGGGTTATCATTCGGCAGAATGCCAGGGGGCAGAGGGTTATCAACTAGATCGCCAGAAATAAAACCATCTTCCCCGATGAGTGAATCCACCAGTGGGTCCGATTCAGGGGGAATTCCTTCTGCGTACGCAGCCATACAAGAGGCTGAAAATCGGATGAAAAGGTCGGGGATATCCTCTGGGGGGTTGCAGATTAAGGAAATGCCCAGATTCCAATAGAGACTCTCCTCAGGCTTCATTGAATCAGGTTCTAAAAATAGGGCCATGCACCGCTGCTGCCATGAGTCGTCGCGTACCGCTTGCACGGCGCCGATGTCCACCTGGCCATGCACGGAATGCACCGGAGCAAGCAAAATCACTATCGTTGCAAGTGCTACCTTTTGCATACCACCCCGAACATGCAGTTGAACAAAAGTAGGACGGACAGGCCAGCGCGTATTCTAATCTAGGCAACGATACCATGTTACCCAATGATGGGGCGCCAAATGGAATTGAGGTTTTCTCCGGATGTTGCGTTAGGGTTCAACGTAAACTGATCAGCGAAGTTGGTTCGATGATTCTAGAACTTGGAATGAATTGTAAATGGCGGTGACGGCGGATTGCCGGAAATGCTATTCAAACGACAGCCAGACCCAGCCAATCAAGCAAGAATTAGAGGCCAGCAGGGACTCAAAACAGGTTGGAAAAGGAAGGAAAAGGGTAAGCCGCTTGGTTTAGTTCAGAACAATCTGGGCGTCGCCGTTCTTGGCGAAGTATTCGCCGGCGTTCTTGGGGTCGATGGTGTCGGCGCCAGGGGTCCAGCCAGCGGGGCACACTTCGCCGTGTTCCTCGTGGAACTTGATGGCGTCAATGATGCGCAGGGCTTCGTTGACATTGCGGCCGAGGGGCATGTCGTTGACGAG
>JBFJXU010000068.1:0-9339 GCA_041622975.1 Thermoplasmatota archaeon | reverse complement strand
GTGGACGGCCGCGAGATCGAGCATGGCCATCAAGTCGTCGCGACCCCCGATGGCGCTTGCCGTCACGCGCTTCTGGCCCATGAGAAGTTCGCCGGCGTGAAGGTTCAACGGTGATGGGGGTACGCCCACGAAGCACAGGGTTCCATTAGGCTTCAAGTGGCCCAGCGCGGCGTTCCAGTCAGCGTCGTACGGTACCGTGTTCAGGATGAGGTCATGACGGCCGGCTAGTTGGGTGATGACGTCGTGGGCCCCCATCTCCCGTGCTTCTTGCTCCTTGTCCGGGCTGGTCGTCCAAGCCGTCACGTGGCAGCCCATGGCGCGGGCGAAGGCGACGGCCATGTGGCCGAGGCCGCCGATGCCGCGCACGAGAACGTGGTCGCCCGGCTTGGCCCAACGGCGCAGCGGACTGAACACTGTGACGCCACCGCACAGCATGGGCGCCGTTCTTGCAGGGTCAAGCCCCGCGGGAATCGGAATCGCAAGGCGCCCGTCGGCGACCACCGAATCAGCGAACCCACCATGGTGGCCCACGGCGGTGGCTTGATTGTGCCGGCATAGGTTCTCCTCTCCACGACTACATTGTTTGCACACGCCGCATGAGCCACACTGCCAGCCCAACCCGACCACGTCACCGACCTGGTGACCGGAAGCCTCGCCCGCCTCAGCAACACGGCCAATCACCTCATGGCCTGGAACAAGCGGATACGTGCTGTTGCCCCAGTCGTTGTCCACCAGGTGCACATCGCTGTGGCAGATGCCGCAATGGGTCACATCAATGCGTACGTCGCCGGCGCCAATGGGCTCCGGTTCATACTCGAAGGGAGCGAGGTCGCCACCTCGCTTCATTGCTGCAAATGCTTGTACCATACTTGCCCAATTGGCCGACGGCACAAGACGCTGGCGGCCGATGCCCCATCGGAACAAGTTCAAGTGGATGACAACAAAGCGGGGTCGATGCGTATCCTCGTAGCCGGTGCCACGGGATTTGTGGCCGGCCACCTTGTGCCAAGTTTGCTCGAAGGCGGCCACGAGGTGCACGCCCTTGCGCGCAGGCCCGGTGCAATCCCGGCCGAATGGCGGGACCGCGTTGAGGTCTTCGAAGGCGACTTGCTGGATGCCAAATCGCTGGCGGGGATGGCGGATGGCGTGGACCACGCCTACTACCTCGTGCACGGCATGGCTGACGGGGAATTCGAGGACCGTGACGCCAAAGCAGCCACCAACTTCAGGCGGGTATGGGCGGGCCCAACGACCTACTTGGGGGGTTTACAGCCGCATGGGGAAGCGCGTGCCCACCTCAGAAGCCGGGCCGAAGTAGGTCGCATTCTGGCCGACGCCGGACCTACGACCGAGTTCCGCGCTGGCCCGATCATTGGGGCGGGTTCCGCCAGTTTCGAAATGGCTCGCTACCTAACCGAACGGCTCCCTGCCATGGTGACACCAAGTTGGGTGGGCAACCGGGTACGGCCCATTGCCATCGCCGACGTGGTAGCGTACCTAGTGGAGGCGCTAACGCAGCCGGGTGCAGGCGTGTATGACATTGGCACCGAACCCGCTACCTTCGCCGACTTGATGGCCCGGTACGCTGCGGTGCGCGGACTGCCGCGCCGCCGTCTCATCCGGACGCCGGTGCTTGCGCCTCGCCTTGCCGCTCGCTGGGTGCAATTCGTGACCCCGGTGTCCAACAAGGTCGCGATTCCCATCATCGACGGCATCCGGGAGGACTTAATCGGCGACACCCGCCCAGCGGAATCTGACTTCTCCGTCAAGCCCATGACGTACGACGACGCGGTTCGCGACGCATTGGACGCAACGCGACGCTTTGCCGTCGAGCACCGGTGGCATACCCAAGACCCGGTGCAGAAGGACGACTGGATGAACATCCTGCGTGAAACCAGAAGCGCTCACGTGGCGGCGCGGCCTGATGTAGTGTTCGACCGCCTGCAACGAATGGGCGGCGATTCCGGCTGGCCTCATGACTGGGCGTGGCAGCTGCGGGGCGCTGCCGACCGCGCCATTGGTGGACCCGGCTTAGACCGTCAGCGGCCCGCCCCGCCGTGGCGTCCTGGCGACCTCGTAGATTGGTGGCGCGTGGAAACCATTGAGCCAGGCATTCGAATCGTTCTTGCTGCCCGAATGAAAGTCCCTGGTAGGGCGTGGCTTGCCTTCGACTTGTACCCGGAAGGCGACGGTAGTCGCCTCGTGCAAACGGCGTTGTTTGAACCCAAGGGGGCCACGGGCGTCGCGTACTGGTATGGTCTCTATCCGGTCCATGCCGTCATCTTTCGCGACCTGGTCGGGCACGTGGGCCGACCATGAGGGCGAGAGCCCTCAACGACGGACCCGTCCGCGACGGACCAGTGCTCTACTGGATGGTCAGCCACCGACGCCTCCATCACAACGCCGCCTTAGACCACGCAGTGGCCGAAGCCAAGCGCTTGGGCCGCGGCCTCATCCTGCTCGAGGGCCTGCGCTTCGACGATCCGTACGGTTCAGCCCGCATTCATGCATTCGTCCATGCTGGCATGCTGGACAATCAAGTGGCCGCTGGCGCCGCCGGTATCCAGTATATTCCCGCCCTTGAAACTCGCGCGGGCGAGCACAGTGGCCTGCTGGCGCGTCTGGCCAAACGCGTTTGCATCATCGTCACAGACGACTCGCTGCAACACTTCCTACCCCGCATGTTGGTCGCGGCATCCCGACTGCCCGTGCGCATGGTTGCCGTGGATGGCGATGGACTGCTGCCACGCTCCGCCACCGAGGCGCCCTTTGCCACGGCCGTGTCATTCCGCCGCTTCCTACAACGCAACCTTCCGGACCATTTGCAATGGCCCGCGCCAAACCCATTGGACGGTCTGCCAGAAACAGATGGTTCGATTGGCGGCGTACCCGATGAGATTCCTGGGCTTCCCGCCGTGGAGGGCCACCCTAACCACGTGCCGCCGTCGTCCCTGGCGGGAGGTGCAGCAGCAGGGGACGCCCGCCTGCAAGCATTCGATGTACGATCGTACTTGGAGGCGCGTCACCCCGATGCTGAAGCCACCAGCGGCCTGTCACCGTACCTCCACTTTGGCCACGTGGGAGCCCATCAAGCGGCTGGTGCTATCCTCGACGATGAGGGCTGGGACCCGAGCCGTCTGGGTGGCGACATGCGTGGCGCGAGGCGTGGCTGGTGGGGGGTGGATGAACCCGCCGAGGCGTTCTTGGATCAACTGGTGACGTGGCGAGAACTTGGCCACGTGGACCGCTTCTATCGTCCCAACAATGACGAGTGGGGCACTTTGCCCGACTGGGCCAAAGATACCCTGACCGCCCACCAAGACGACCCCCGCACGGTGCTTGATTACGCCGACTTAGAGGGCGCCCGCACACCGGACCCAGTATGGAATGCCGCCCAACGACAATTGCTGCAAGAAGGCATCATCCACAACCACCTGCGCATGCTGTGGGGTAAGCGGATCCTGACGTGGACGAAGACCCCCCAAGATGCCCTAGCCGTCATGCTACGCCTCAACGATACCTACGCCCTCGACGGCCGTGACCCCAACAGCATCTCCGGCATCATGTGGTGCCTTGGTCGCTTCGACCGCGGGTGGCCAGAGCGTGATGTGTTTGGCAAAGTCCGCTGCATGACCAGTGCATCTACATCGTCCAAACTTCGCATGAAGGACTACCTGGCGCGGTTTGGCGAAGCGCCGGGTCAGTAGCGTCGGCGCGTGGCAAGGAATGCTGCCGCCACAAGGGCCGCGATGACAACGAAGGCGCCGGCCGCCGGCGTGTCTTCGTCCACAGGCTCGGGGTCGCCTTGCGGGCCTTCACCGGTTGCGGGGACGCTGCTGCCGTCCGGTGCCAAGATATCCACGATGAAGTGGTGGCGAGCATCTCCTGCCAGGATGAGGCCACTGTATTGCCCGGGCGCGCCGAAGGACCAGGAAGCCGCGCGAGTGCCACCCGAGCCGGTCATGGGGCGGGGCGCAGTTTCGATATCGCGCGCGGTGTCCCCGGAAGTGAACTTGGTGAACCGCAGGCTGGTTGACTCAGGGGCGGGCGTTTCGCCTCGCAAAACGCGTGCCTCAATCTCATGCGTACCAGGCTCGTCAAATGTCAGGATGCCATTTTCGGCACCCACTACGCGAATGGAGATTGGCTCCACGTCCTGCTTCGCACCACCCGGCTGGTGGCCCGCGATTAGTGTCGTGCCCGCTGGCACGTCAAACCATAGCAGCACTCGGCGGTCCAAATCGGTCCCGTATGCAAACTCGGCGTCGTGTTGTTCGTCCATGGCGCCAAGGTCCTGGGCAAGTTGGAATGTGTGACCAATGGGGTCGAGTGCCCAGAATGCCTTTGTTCCGTCGGCGGTCACCCAGAGTTCCACGATGCGTGACTCCTGGGGCAAGTCCAGGAGGCCGCTGGACTCAATGTTCCAGAAACCGGGGCTCGTGGCGTTCTCCACGATATTTGGCGTGACCCGATGCTTGTGGGTGTGGCCCCCAATGAATGCCACCACGTTGGGGTGCTGGCTCATCAGTTGCTCCATTTGGAAGCGGCCAATGAGGCCGGCTTCGACGAGGGCGTCGTTGAAGCAGCCCCCTGGGCTACAGGCTGGGTCGAATTGGCCACTGTAAAAGGCGCGGATGGTGTGGTGTGCCATGATTACGACGACTTGCCCCGCAGATGCATTGAGTTGTTCCTCCAGCCAGCCGAACTGGCGCGCATCCAATGCGCCTTCCGATAAGCCGGATGCAAAGTCGTAGCCCGTGGTCCTCTCACTTGGTAATTGGGTGCCGTATTCCTCGTGCGCCTGGTACACTTCGTCGTTGACTGTGTCCAACACAATGAAGCGGATGCCCTGCTCGTCGAAGGCGTAGTAGCCATCGTTGTCTGGGTCATCGTCGCATAACCGCAAGCCGGCGTAGCCGAAGCCGTGCCCGAAGTCGTCTGCAGGGGAACCACCGGCGCAGGCGTCCAAATCGTCGAAGTGCATCGCGATGTATTCGTGTTCACGAATGAAGTAGCGTCCGAAGCCTGAGGCCAGTTCCTGGAAGCCCGGTTGGATGTTCACGTTGCCTTGGATGAGTCCATCATGGTTCCCGTAGGCGGAATACCAAGGAAAGTCGGCGGCTAGGCCTCTTACCTCAGGGATGAGGTGCGTCGGGAGGCTCGTGCAGGCAATCGTGACGTCATTCAGGTGGTCGTCCACCGACTCGGATTGGCCATCGGGGAGACACTCGAAGCCACTCATGGGCCCGGTTGTGGTGTGGCTGCCGCGCACGATATCGATGTATCGCATCAGTTCGTTCTCGAGAGCGTTATCGATGTTGTCGCCTGTGTGGGTCGCAAAGTCGAAGGCATCCAAGGTGTGGTGCTCGTTCAACACGTCTACCATTGAATGGAGAATCTCGTCGCTGTACTCTTCCTGCGGGCGCTCGCCACCACCACTGATGGTGGGGCCGTACACGTCGTCAAGGAGTCCTTGTCGCATGGGGAATGGGGCGTCATCGTCAATCAATTGCAAGTCCGTGATATGGGCCATGCGCAGCACTCGCTTGGCCCCCACCAGGGCGCCCGCAGCCGTGAGGTTCTCGCGCACCTCGAAGTCGGCGAATCGCTGTTGGGGGTCGCTGGGTAATGGGTATTCGGAAAGGACGGCGTCCCGTGCTTCGGCGGGAGTAAAGTCGAGGGTGGGCACATCGAGCGCTGCGTGGTCGTGATGATCGCCGCCGGCGCTCACGACCGGAGTCAATAGTAGAATGGTGGCGAGGGCGAGGGACGCCGCTGCGGGCCGCATGCGGTCGCCAACGTGAACGTGGCCTTTAGCATATTGAGCCGTTCGTGCAAATGGGTCACAATTCTAGGGTGCGCCCGTGGTGGGCCAGCAATGCCTTGTGGCCCGTGCGTGCTTGGTACTTCTCGGCGGTGATGTCGGGGCGCTCCGAGTGAATGGGTACAAGGATTCGAGCATCGATTTCGTCAAGCACCCAGTGGAGGTCTTGCTCCGACAGGTGGCCGGACACGTGAGTATTGTAGCGGTCCAAGTTGAACGTGTCCAGCCAGCGTCGCAGTTTGCGGTCGCTGATCTCCATTTCGTCGTTGAATGGCTGGGTCATGGAGTGAACGTAGATGCCTCCCTCCGGTGCCGTGCCCTCCCCCGCAGGGAAGATGTCGAACAATTCGCCGATGGTCCAGTAACTAATGGAGAACAGGTATGCGTGGGGTTCCTTGGCTACGTCAGCGGATGTGACGGCATTGTCCGACAGCACGTAGCCCCGTTCCCATTTTGCGTGGTCGGCCAGCCAGAAGTCGGTCCATGCCTCGTGGTCGATGTCCACCTCTGCCATGGTGAGTTCACGGGTGGGCATCCGCAGGACGCCGGGCGGCATGCCTCGGACGCCCTTGCCACGCAGAGGGACATGGATTGCGATGTGGGGGTCGTGGCGTGGGTCCGGGAGTTCGGGGTCGGTGGCTCGTACCTGGTCCAACAAGTGTGCGAGTTTGGTCGGGATGACGATACGGCGACCAGACTTGCGGGCGACGTTCCAGATGCTCAGGAACCGGTCCAAGTCGCGCGGCGGGAAACTGACGCCTACGAAACGGTCGCCCGCCTCGGCTAGGAAGCCTTCAATCTCTCCTTCAACAGCGTGTTCGTCGTCCGTATTGCGATGGGAGTGGCCGCTGCCCACGTTGGTTCCCTCTGTCACGATGACGTCGACGCCGCCTGCTCGTTCGATGAATCGCTTGGTGGCATCGGCATCTCGGCCGTGCATGCGGAAGTCGCCCGTGTAGGCGACGCTCAGCGGCCCCTCCAGGATGCTGGCACGGGCGCCGTGAATGGAGTGATCCACCGTCATGTGGCGGATATTCCAATCTCCCAGTTGGTTATCCCCGGTCTCAACGGTCCGATGGGCTGTGACTGGTTCGCCGTCCTCCTTCCAACTGGAGCCCTTACCGGGGCTGCCGTCTTTGTTGGGAAGCACGCCTTTGGGTCGCAGCGCGAAGTACTCCGACATGACACCGCTGCCTGTTTCTTGCAGGCTCGTCAGGGTCGCGCGGCTCCCTGGCGATGCAAGGACGGGCACGTCGGGCCGGAGGAGGCCCAGCAGACCACAGTGGTCCATGTGGGCATGACTCACGAGTACGGCGTCCACGGGGCGCGCGCCAGGGCTGCCCCCCCGGTCCTGGCGCCAAAGGGTCGGCATTTCCGGGATGACACCCAGCCGCATGAGGTCGGTGGCCAGGCTATGGCCCCGGGGTTGCAGGAAGTCGTCGTAGAAGTCATTCCAGCCCGGGACCCGATGTTCGGTTCCTTCCTTGGAGCCAGGGTCGCTGCCGAAGCGCTTCCCCAAGTCAAGGAAGATGTGGGTCTTGCCGTCATCGAGCAGAAACGCGTTGCCGCCAATTTCTCCGACGCCGCCGAAACCCGTGAGACTGGTCACACTTTGGCAGGGTGGCTGGGGGTTATGGTCGGTGCCCTTGACGTGGGTAGGCGACCAATTGGGGGACAGCGGTGGTGCTCCGGCGGCGCCCGGCCGCTTCAGCGACGCCGACCATGCCGGCTACCATGAGGCCGAGGCCACCAAGGATCCAGAAGAGGCTGACGACGCCGCCGATGCCGGTTCCAATCGCTATGAGGGCACCAAGGAAGCGAGCTTGCGTGGCCAGCAGGATGACGGCGGTCAAGGCCGACGAAGCCAATCCAGTGACCCAGATGGCGGTGTCGATTCCAAACGAGGGGTGGGGGGCAAGGGGACCGAACAGGGGGACTCGTTCGATCATGGTCGCCTGGAACATCAAGGCGCCAAGTGCAATCTGCCAACTAGGCCAGCGCATGTTTGTTGTTCGGCGCCGGGGGGATTCCTAGGGATTGGTGAATCCCCGGAACATGGCTGGCTGCCTCCTGTAGAACAAGCGGCGGATTGCATGGATTGGCGCCGCTGCGGCTGCATGGAATGGCTAGGCCGTGGCGGGGCTCGCGGCGCCTACATGCAAGAACTAACCACCGAAAACGAGACCCTTGTACGCCAATGCTATGCCGACTTCGCCGCCGGCGACATTGATGGACTGCTTTCCCGCCTTGGCCGCAACTGCCAATGGATTGAACCCGCCGGTTGGCCGGCACCAGCGAACAACGTGGGTCGGCAAGCGATTCATGACAACGTGTTTGCCAAGATGGCCGACCACTTCGACCCCCTTCTCGTGCAGCCGGAACAGTTCATTTCTGCTGGCGACAACACATGTGTGTTGGGCCGGTTCACGGGCAACGTGGCCAGCACCGGCGACGAACTGGATGTCCGTTTCTGCCATGTATGGACGGTCGTCGATGGCAAGGTCACGCGCCTCGAGAACATCGCAAACTGCTGGGGCCTGCCTGAGTTCGAGTAGGACGCGACCGCTTCCCTTCTTCGTTTTCCCCTTTTGTTCCGCGTTGGCCTTCGCCGGCGTCGCGGTCGCAGTGAGGTCGCTCGCTTGGCTAACGTGACAGCATGGCCCGCAGGCGGTCGCCGGCGTTCTCGGCGTAATCTGCAATCTTCGAGATTTGCAGCGTGAGTTTCAGTAAGTGGTATGAGCCGACGGCTCCGACTTCTTGTTCGGTCTTGGGGTTAAGCAGCGTCTTGGACAGTTCGCGGCTCAAGACGTCGGTTTCGTGCTCTAGTTCGTGCACACGGTGAATGAGGGTCTTTTCCTCCTCCCGTTCACGCTTGACGAAGCCGGTTTCCACGAGGTCCTTCAGATTGGCCACCGCGTTCTCGTAGGCGGCGACAGTCTCTTGCACTTTGGCCAGCAATTCGAGAAGAGCCTTTCCGGCTCCTTCCGGCATCTTGGTTTGGCGCATGCTCATCCAAATGGCTGCGTCCTCTGCCTCGTCCAGAATTCCATCCTGTTGGCTCAGGGCTTGGATGAAGAGGGCCTTGTCCACGGGCATGCGGACGTTGCCGGGCAGGTTGTTGCGCACGGTGCTCTTGATTTCGTCGGCCTCAAATTCGAGGGCGCTGACTTCCTCGGCTAGTTTGCTGACATCGTCATGTCGGCCTTCTACGCGGGCTTCCTGGGCGGCTCGCTGTACACGCCGCGCATCGTCCGCCAGGTCGGCCACGTGCGTGCCTTCGCGGCGCTGGCGACCATCGCCTCGGCCACCATCCTGCTGCACGTGGTGTTCCTCGGACCGCCCGGCTGGGCGCTGCTGCGGCTGACCAGCGGCTTCTGCCTGGCCGGCCTTTACGTGGTCACCGAGAGCTGGCTCAACGACATCGCCACCAACGAGACGCGCGGCAAGCTGCTCTCGGTGTACATGGTGGTGAGCTATCTCGGCGTGGCCGGCGGCCAGCTGCTGCTCAACGTCGC